>PNMN01000001.1 GCA_013823655.1 Comamonadaceae bacterium
GGTAGTCCTGCGGCACGCGCTGCACACCCACGGCGGTGTTGATGACCATGGGCCAGATCGAGCAGATGAAGATGGTCCAGATGGCCGCCGGGTTGGCCCCCTTGAACACCAGCAGACCGATGGGCAGCCAGGCCAGCGGCGAGACCGGGCGCAGCAGGCTGATGATCGGGTTGAACATGCGCGAGAGGAACACCGAGCGGCCAATGGCAAAACCCGCCGGAATGCCGACCAGCGCCGCCAGGCCGAAGCCGATGGCCACGCGCTGCAGCGAGGCCAGCACGTTCCAGCCCACGCCCTGGTCGTTCGGACCGTTGCTGTAGAACGGGTCGGCAAACACCTGCAGTGCCTGCGCCCAGGTCTCAAGGGGCTTGGGGATGCCGCTGTCGCTGGTGCTGGCAATCGCCTGCCACACCAGCACCAGCAAGGCCAGGCCCAGCAGCGGCGGCAGCAGCGCCATCCAGAAGCCGCGAAGATCGGGCGCCGGCTTTTTGGGGGCCGGTGCGGCGGTGGCGGTGGGCGTGGGTGCGGTCATGGCTTTGGCGATGGGTGGCAAGGCGGGGCTGGCGGCCTGCGCCTCCAGCGGTGAGTGAAAAACAGCGGCAACCATGGTGGATGTCCTTTCAGCGCAACGAGCGAAATGCTTTCTAACTAGAACGCCGCGGAACCGGCTTTGCCAGGCCGCCAGCGTTGCCCCCCAGTGGGGGGTGACGCGCGCAGCGCGGCGCGGGGGGCGTCAAGCCTTGATGCGGAACGCATCGGCGTACTTCGCGGGGTCCTTGCCGTCCCACACCACGCCATCCATCAGCTTGCTGCTGCGCATGTCCGACGGCGGCAGCGGCGTCTTGCTGGCGCTGGCGGCCTGCTTGTAGATGTCGATGCGGTTGACCGCCTTGGCCACGGCCAGGTAGTCCGGGTGGTCCTTGAGCAGGCCCCAGCGCTTGTGCTGGGTGAGGAACCACATGCCGTCGGACAGGTAGGGGAAGTTCACTGCGCCGTTGTCGTAGAACTTCATGAAGTTCGGGTCGTCCCAGGTTTTGCCCAGGCCGTTCTGGTAGCGACCCAGGATGCGCTGGTTGATGGCGTCCACGCTGGTGTTCACGTAGGCGCGCTGCGCAATGGTCTCGGCCATCTTGATTTTGTTTTGCAGGCTGCTGTCGATCCACCTGCCCGCCTCCAGAATGGCTGCCGTCACGGCGCGCGCCGTGTTGGGGTGCTTCTGCGCGAATTCGGCCGTGGTGCCCAGCACCTTTTCGGGGTGGTCTTTCCAGATGTCCTGCGTGGTGGTGGCGGTGATGCCGATGCCGTCGATGATGGCGCGGTGGTTCCAGGGTTCGCCGACGCAGAAGCCGTCCATGTTGCCCACGCGCATGTTGGCCACCATCTGCGGCGGCGGCACGGTGACGATCTTGGCCCCCTTCATCGGGTTGATGCCGTTGGCCGCCAGCCAGTAGTACAGCCACATGGCATGGGTGCCGGTGGGGAAGGTCTGGGCGAAGGTGTATTCGCGCGGGTTGGCGGCCATCACCTTGGCCAGACTGGCGCCGTCCACCGCGCCGGCATCGGCCAGTTTCTTCGACAGCGTGATCGCCTGGCCGTTGCGGTTCAGAGTCATCAGCACGGCCATGTCTTTCTTGGCCCCACCGATGCCGAGCTGCACGCCGTAGATCAGACCGTAGAGCACATGGGCGAAGTCCAATTCGCCGTTGACCAGTTTGTCGCGCACGCCGGGCCAGCTGGCTTCCTTGGTCGGCACGATCTTCACGCCGTACTTTTTGTCGATGCCGAGCTCGGCGGCCATCACCACGCTGGCGCAGTCGGTCAGCGGGATGAAGCCGATCTTGACCTCGGTCTTTTCGGGTGCGTCGGACCCGGCGGCCCAGACACCGCTGTGGCCCAGGGTGGAAAAGAAGGTGGCCGCCGCCGCCCCTTTCTTGATGAAGTCGCGCCGTCCGGCGTCGGCGGTGGGCGTGCTCGGACTGGCGGTGATGGGGTGGGTTCCGGTGCTCATGTCAACTCCTTCGAGGTTAAAAATCGGTGGCCCCAAAAACGAAACGGCGCCCATTGCAAGACCTGCGCGCAGCAGATCGGCAATGGACGCCGTTGTCCGTGTCTGGGAAGACTTGCTCGGCAAGGAGCCGCCATTGGCCCCGCCCGTTGATGACATTCAAGCAGAGACCGTGCCAGGTCCTGACTGGGCCTTTTCAAATGCTGCAAGTATTATGATTTAAAAAGAAAAAATACCTGTTCTGGGTGGTTTTGTCGGCGCTTCTCTGGCCCCGGGTTGGTGCGGCTGCTCGGTTCGGGGCGGAATCGGCACGCTCCTTGTGCGCCGCAGCAGACGGGGTGACGGCGTCAGCCGGTGCGCGGCCTGCGCGAAAGACGCGCACCTTCAGCGCATGGGGCGCTCGGGCAGCACCTCGGCCATGGACAGCACGGCTGCGGCGACCTCGATCAGGCGGCGGTTCTGGTTCATGGCCATCTGGCGCATGGTTTTGTGCGCGGCGTCTTCGCTCAGGTGGCGGTGGGCCATGAGCAGGCCCTTGGCGCGCTCGATCATCTTGCGCTCGTTGAGGCTGGCGCGCACGGTGTCGAGCTCGTCGCCCATGCGCTGCAGGCGCTGGGCCTGGTCGCGCACCAGTTCGTGGATGGCGCGTTCCAGCTGCGGCCCGTACGGCTGCCCCGGCTGTGCCAGCGTCACCGGCAGGGGCGGCGCCTGACCCGGGTCGTCCTCGAAAAAGTCCGCGCCCTGGGCCGTGGCGCCGGGTGCGGCACCGCTCACGCTGGCCTGCAGCCGCTCCAGGGTGGCCAGGTCCAGCTCGGCCGCGCGCGCACGCTGGCCGCACAGGGCCAGCAGCTCGGTGGCCAGAGCGTCTTCCACGGTCTTCATGGCGTCGATGCGGCGGGTGCAGGCGTCGAACCAGGTCCGGCTGGTTTCAGCGTCCAGGGCGGCACCGGCCAAGGCGGTGCACAGGATGCGCCGCAGCCGCTCCAGGCTGGCCAGCATGTCCGGGCGCTGCGCCTGCTGCCAGAGCTGTTGCAGCGCCTCGTCGGCAAAGTCGGCAAACACCTGCAGGCAGCGCTCCTGCGAATCGATCAGGTGCAGCAGACGTTGCTGACCCTCGGCGTGCGCGCGCCCGGCAGCGAACAGCGCGGCGCCGGTGGCGCGCTCCTGCCCCGCAAACTCCTTGCCCTGCATGAAGTTGAAAAGAGCCACCAGGTGGCGCGAGATGCCTGGGTCCCAGGCGCTGTCGGCGGCCTCGAACACCACCGCCAGCAAGGCGTTGATGAGCCGGATGTAGGCGGCGCTGGCCTGGGTGGCGTTCCAGGTCTGGGTCTGCACCTGTTCACGCAGGCGGGGCAGGGCGCTCAACCCCTGCAGCGCGTAGGCGATGCGGCCAAACAGCCGCGCACGGTGACCGCTCAGAGCGGCCTCGGTGTCCATCTGGTCAAAACAGGCCAGCACCTCGGTTTGCAGCGCCTGGCTGTGTTCGATCTGCTCGCGGCGCTCCACCGCCCAGCGCTGGCCTTGCGAGCCGAGGTACAGATTGGACAGACCGCGCTCGCGCTGCAGGGCGTGCACCAGCCGCGCCACGGCACTGACCAGTTCACTGGTCAGTGCCAGTTGCCGCAGACCGGCGATCTCGCACCGCTTGGCCGCCATCAAGAAACTCAGAGCCGATTTCATGTCCGGAATGAAAGCAACATTCGCGCCATGAAATCGGTGCCCCACGCAAGAGGCGGCATGTGGGGCTCAGGTTGCCTGCATGCCGTGGCGGCGCTTGGTTTCAGCGGTGGCGGGACTCGCCAGGAAGGCCAGGAACTGCCGCACGGCACCGGGTTGCTGCGATCGGGTGGTTTGTGCGGCGCTGAAGGTGGTGACGATCTGTGCCGCTTCGGGCAGGCCACCGATGACCTGGATGCCCGGCAGGTGCATCAGTTCGCTGAGCTGCTGAAAACCCAGCGCCACCGCGCCCTGGGCCACCAGCGAGCCCACCGGCACGCCCGGCGGCGCGGTCACCATGCGGGGCGCGATCTGCTGCGCGATGCCCCAGCGTTCAAACAGCGCGGCCAGCTGCACGCCGCTCGGTCCGGTGGAGCAGCCCAGCGTGGGTGCGGCCAGCACGGCGGCTTTCAGCGCCGCTTCGCTCCCGATATCGGGCACTGGCGCACCGGCGGGCACCGCCACGGCCACGGCGGACCGGACCATGTCGGTGCGGGTCTCGCCCCGTACAAATCCACCGGCGGCCAGTTTCTCGATGGCGTCGGAGGCCAGCGCCACGATGTCGAACGCCTCGCCGGCCTGCACGCGCTGGGCCGCGTCCACGCCCCCCACCGAGGTCACGGTCACCGTGATGCCCGGGTGCTGCTGCGCAAACCTGGCCACCAGGTCGGCCAGCAAGGCCTTGGTGGCCATGGAAGAGATCAGGGTCAGGGTGGTGGGCGACATGGTGGCGGTTCGGGCTGGATGCGGAGCTTCAGCCTACCAAAGCGCTCGCGGCCTGCCCCTGGCTGTCGGCTACTTTCTGTTATCGGTCGTCGGCATGGCGGGCCGGGCCGTACACTCCCGGCCCATGCTGATCCTGGGCTTTGAATCTTCCTGCGACGAAACCGGCGTGGCCCTGGTCGACGCCAGTGGCAGCGCCACGCCGCGCCTGCTCGGCCATGCGCTGCACAGCCAGATCGAGATGCACCAGGCCTACGGCGGCGTGGTGCCCGAGCTGGCCAGCCGCGACCACATCCGCCGCGTGCTGCCCCTGACCGACGCCGTGCTGGCGCAGGCCAGACTGCCGCTGTCGGCGGTAGACGCCATCGCCTACACCCGCGGCCCCGGCCTGGCGGGAGCTTTGCTGGTCGGCTCGGGTGTCGCCTGTGCCATGGCCATGGCGCTGGGCAAACCGGTGTTGGGCGTGCACCACCTCGAAGGGCATCTGCTGTCGCCGTTCTTGAGCGCCGACCCGCCCGAGTTCCCGTTTGTCGCCCTGCTGGTCTCGGGCGGCCACACGCAGCTGATGCGGGTCGATGGCGTGGGCCGCTACCAGCTGCTGGGTGAAACCATCGACGACGCGGCCGGCGAGGCTTTTGACAAATCGGCCAAGCTGCTCGGTCTGGGCTACCCCGGTGGCCCGGCACTGGCCCAACGCGCGGAGCAGGGCAGCGCCACCGCCTACAAATTCCCGCGCCCGCTGCTGCACAGCGGTGATCTCGACTTTTCCTTTGCCGGGCTCAAGACGGCGGTGCTGACGCAAGTGAAACGCCTCGCCCACGCGCGACCCGAAGGCCCGGCCACACCGCAGCTGGCCGAGGCGCTGGATGCGACACAGATCGCCGACGTGGCCGCCAGCGTGCAGGCCGCCATCGTCGAGGTGCTGGTGAAAAAGTCGCTCGCCGCGGTCGAAGCCACCGGGCTCGGTCGGCTGGTGGTGGCCGGGGGTGTGGGCGCCAATGCGCGCTTGCGCGAGCAGCTCAACGCGGCCTGCGCCCAGCGTCGGGTGCGGGTGCATTACCCCGAGTTGCACCTGTGCACCGACAACGGCGCCATGATCGCGCTGGCCGCCGGGTTGCGCTTTCAGACGGGCTTGCTGCCCGCAGCGGGTGCCGCTCCCGCCTACCGGTTCGATGTGCGTCCACGCTGGCCCTTGTCCGAATCGGCTGCCCAGACCGGCGTGCTGCCCGAATGAAGCACCCCCGCGTCGCTTCGCGCACCCTCAAGCGGTGCGGCACTGGCCGTCCGGCGGTGCTCCGGGGGTGGTCCGTTTCATGCGTCGTGGGTCGCGCGCAGCGCGGTGGAGCAACTGACCTGGCCCATGGCCCATGGCCCAGGTCCCAACGCCCGGGAAATGCCGATGTAATTATGAATTACACTGCACGGCCCGGTTTCCCGAGCGACACCTGGCGGCGACCTTGAGCGCCTTTGCCCAAGGCCCGACGGGCCTTGAACCACGGAGCACTTGTCCCATGAAATCCTTGCATTCCCTGCGCTGCCGCGTTCTGGCGGCCCTGCTGCTGGGTGCCGCTGGCGCCAGCGTCGCAGCGGCACCGAGCACCCCCGCCAACGCCGCACCGATCCGCATCGGCATGATCGAAGGGCTGTCCGGCCCGTTCGCCAACACCGGCGAGGCGGTTTTTCGCAACCTGGTGTGGGCCACCGAGCGCGTCAACGCCCGTGGTGGCGTGAAGCTGCCGGGCGGCAACCGTCCGCTGGAGATCGTGCGGTTTGACAGCAAGGGCCAGACCGAGGAAGCGCTGTCGGCGTTGCGCTCGGCGGTGGACCGCGACATCACGGTGGTTGCCCAGGGCAACTCGTCGGCGCCCGCTTCGGCGTTGATCGATGCCATCAACAAACACAACCAGCGCGACACGGCCCGCCAGGTGCTGTTTCTGAACTATTCGGCGGTGGTGCCGGCGCTGACCAACGAGCAGTGCAGCTTCTGGCATTTCCGTTTCGATGCCCACGCCGACATGCGCATGACCGCGCTCATGAGCGTGCTGCAGGACGACAAGGCGCTCAAGAGCATCTACCTGATCGGGCAGGACTACAGCTTTGGCCAGGCGGTGCTCGGCGAAGCGCGTCGCCAGCTGGCAGCGAAGCGGCCCGATGTGAAGATCGTCGGCGATGAGCTGCACCCCTTGGCGCGCGTGAAAGACTTCGCGCCCTACGCCGCCAAGCTCAGGGCCAGCGGCGCACAGGCCGTTCTCACCGGCAACTGGGGCAACGACCTGACGCTGCTGGTGAAGGCCGCTCGGGAGGCCGGCTTCGAAGGCACGTTCTACACCTTCTATGGCAACGCACTGGGCGCGCCGGCCGCCATTGGCGAAGCCGGTATCGGCAAGGTGATTGCCGTGGCCGACTGGTTCCCCAACCTGCCCACGGCGGAGTCCGAGGCCTTCTACCGCTCGTTCCGCCAGCGTTTCCCCAACCCGGCCGACGACTACGTGCACATGCGCATGCAGCTCATGATCGAAGCGCTGGCCCAGGCCATCGAGCGCGCCGGGTCGGTGAAGGCGGCGGACATCGCGGCCCAGCTGGAAAAGGCCGAGGTCAGGCTGGCCGGACAGAGCGCCCGCATGCGCGCTGCCGACCACCAGTTCCAGCAGCCGCTGGCGGTGGCCGTGATGGACCGCCAGGGCACGCCCGGCGTGAAGTTTGACGTCGAGGGCTCGGGCTACGGCTTTCGCGTGATCCGCCAGCTGACGCCTCAGCAGGCCGAACAGCCGCACAGCTGTAACATGGCTCGGCCCTGATCCAGGGCGTTTGGCTGGAGCGGGCATGCGGACAGTGGTTGACGGTTTGGAAGAGTCGCGCATCCGCGAGGTGGCCAACGAAGGGCTGGGCCGCGCCGACGTGCTCAGGTTCTGGTTTGGCGAGAGCGACGAGGTCACGCCGACCTTCATCCGCGAGGCGGCCATCGCCTCGCTGCACGCAGGCGAAACCTTCTACGCCCACAACCTCGGTCTGCCCGAGTTGCGCCATGCCATCGCTGGCTACACCCACGGCCTGCACCCACAACAGAGCACCGACCACTGGTTCGACCGCATCGCCGTCACCTCCGGTGGCGTCAACGGCCTGATGCTGGCCTCGCAGGCGCTGGTGAATGCGGGCGACGAGGTGGTGGTGGTCACGCCGGCCTGGCCCAACCTGGTGGCGCAGCCGCAGATCATGGGCGCCACGGTGAAAACGGTGCCGCTGCGGGTGGTGCTGCAAGGCGACCGCGCCGGAGCCTGGGTGCTGGACATGGCCGCGTTGCTGTCCGCCATCACCCCGGCCACGCGCCTGCTGATCGTCAACGCGCCCAACAACCCGACCGGCTGGACGCTGACCCGAGAAGAGCAGGCGGCCATCCTCGCGCACTGCCGCGCCACCGGCACCTGGGTGCTGGCCGACGAGGTGTACGAGCGCCTGTACTACGCAGGTGACAGCCCGAACGGCGCAGCACCCAGTTTTCTGGATGTGTCCGAACCCGACGACCGCCTGATCGTCGCCCACAGCCTTTCCAAGAGCTTTCTGATGACCGGCTGGCGCCTGGGCTGGCTGGTGCTGCCCCCGGCGCTGACCCACGCCGTCGGCAAACTGATCGAGTTCAACACCTCCTGCGCGCCGGTGTTCACCCAGCGCGCCGCGGTGGTGGCGCTGCAGCGCGGCGCCGAGGTCACGCCCGCGCTGGTGGCCCGCCTGCAAACCTGTCGCGACACGCTGGTGCCCTTGCTCAAAGCGCTGCCCGGCGTGACACTGGCCGAGCCCCGGGGCGGCATGTACGCCTTTTTCAAGCTGGAAGGTCACGGCGACTGCCTGGCCACCGCCAAGCGCCTGGTGCGCGAGGCCGGTCTGGGTCTGGCGCCCGGCAGCGCCTTCGGGCCAGAGGCCACCGGCTGGCTGCGCTGGTGTTTCGCCAGCCGCGATCCCCAGCGCCTGGCCCTCGGCGTGGATCGCCTGCGCCACTGGCTGGGCACGCCCGTTTGAAACCCGCTGGGCTATAATTCGCGGTTGCCGTTCATATGGATGGCAAATCACGCCCGTTGCGGCAGCCGGACCTGGATCGTTTTCAGGGGCCTGCCCGCTGCGCCGGGACGCAAGTAACCCCAAGGAAATAGCCATGATCGCTCAATCCGTCAAAGCCGCTGTGGTGGCCGACAACGCCCGCGCTGCCAACGACACCGGCAGCCCCGAAGTGCAGGTCGCCATCCTGACCGCACGCATCAACGAACTGACCCCCCACTTCAAGCAACACGCCAAAGACCACCACGGTCGCCGCGGCCTGCTGCGCATGGTGAGCCGCCGCCGCAAGCTGCTGGACTACCTGAAGTCCAAGGACGCCGACCGCTACGTTGCCCTGATCGCCAAACTGGGCCTGCGCAAGTAATTGGCCCCGGCATGACGCGCAAAACGCCTGAGTTGGTTCGCTGGCTCGGGCGTTTTTTGCTTGTTTGACCCCTTTTTGTTTCCGGAGCAGCAACAACAGAGCGAAGCTGTGTCATTCCAAAGCGGTTGAATGGATCAACCACTCTGGAATGGCATCGTGTTCTGGGTTGTGTTTCCGGGTTTTGTGCAGGTGATCTGCACGCCACGCTGCCCACCCTTTGAACGCAGGGCAGCACAGAGGAGAAACCCATGACCATGTTCAACAAAGTCACCAAAACCTTCCAGTGGGGCCAGCACACGGTCCGCATGGAAACCGGCGAAATCGCCCGCCAGTCCAGCGGCGCCGTGCTGCTCGACATGGACGGCACCGTGGTGCTGGCCACCGTGGTCGCCAAGACCGACGCCAAAGCCGGCCAGGACTTCTTCCCGCTGACCGTGGACTACCTGGAAAAGTCCTACGCCGCCGGCAAGATCCCGGGCAGCTTCTTCAAGCGCGAAGGCCGCCCGAGCGAGTTTGAAACCCTGACCAGCCGCCTGATCGACCGCCCGATCCGCCCGCTGTTCCCCGAAGGCTTCTTCAACGAAGTCCAGGTGGTGATCCACACCGTGTCGCTGAACCCGGAAGTCGATGCCGACATCGCCGCCCTGATCGCCACCTCGGCCGCCCTGTCCATCAGCGGCATCCCGTTCAATGGCCCGATCGGCGCCGCCCGCGTGGGTTATGTGAATGGCCAGTACGTGCTGAACCCGGGTCAGACCGAGCGTTTGAACAGCCAGATGGACCTGGTGGTCGCTGGCACGCAAGCCGCCGTGCTGATGGTCGAATCCGAAGCCCAGCAACTGAGCGAAGAAATCATGCTGGGCGCCGTGGTGTTCGGCCACGAGCAGGGCAACATCGCGATTGCCGCCATCAACGAACTGGTGCGTGACGCCGGCAAGCCCGAGTGGAGCTGGACCGCGCCGCCCAAGGACGAAGCCCTGATCGCCAAGATCGACGGCCTGGCCAAAGCCAGGCTCGAAGCGGCTTACCAGATCCGCAACAAGCAGGCCCGCACACAAGCCTGCCGCGTGGCCTATGCCGAGGTGATGAGCGCGCTCAAAGCCGAAGGCGTGACCTTTGACAGCGTGGCCATCGAAGGCCTGCTGTTCGAGATCGAAGCCAAGATCGTGCGCGGCCAGATCCTGGCCGGCGAGCCCCGCATCGACGGTCGCGACACCCGCACCGTGCGCGGCATCGAAATCCGCAACAGCGTGCTGCCGCGCACCCACGGTTCGGCCCTGTTCACGCGCGGCGAAACCCAGGCCCTGGTGGTTGCCACGCTGGGCACCGACCGCGACGCGCAGCGCATCGACGCCCTGTCGGGCGACTACGAAGACCGCTTCATGCTGCACTACAACATGCCTCCCTTCGCCACCGGCGAAACCGGTCGCGTGGGCAGCCCGAAACGCCGCGAAATCGGCCACGGCCGCCTGGCCAAGCGCGCGCTGATCGCCGCGCTGCCGAGCAAGGAAGACTTCCCCTACACCATGCGCGTGGTGTCGGAAATCACCGAGTCCAACGGCTCCTCGTCCATGGCTTCGGTCTGCGGCGGCTGTCTGGCGCTGATGGACGCCGGCGTGCCCATGAAAGCCCACGTGGCCGGTATCGCCATGGGCCTGATCAAGGACGGCAACCGCTTCGCCGTGCTGACCGACATCCTGGGTGACGAAGATCACCTGGGCGATATGGACTTCAAGGTCGCCGGCACCACCAACGGCGTGACCGCGCTGCAGATGGACATCAAGATCCAGGGCATCACCAAGGAAATCATGCAGGTCGCGCTGGCCCAGGCCAAGGAGGCGCGCATGCACATCCTGGGCGTGATGCAGGAAGCCATGGGCGAAGCCAAGACCGAGGTGAGCAACTTCGCGCCCAAGCTCTACACGATGAAGATCAACCCGGAAAAAATCCGCGACGTGATCGGCAAGGGCGGCGCCGTGATCCGCGCGCTGACCGAAGAGACCGGCTGCCAGATCAACATCGACGAAGACGGCACCATCACCATCGCCGCCACCGATGCCGCCAAGGCCGACGAAGCCAAGCGCCGCATCGAGCAGATCACCGCCGAAGTGGAAATCGGCAAGGTCTACGAAGGCCCGGTCACCAAGATCCTGGACTTCGGCGCCCTGATCAACCTGCTGCCCGGCAAGGACGGCCTGCTGCACATCAGCCAGATCGCCCACGAGCGCGTCGAGCGCGTGACCGACTACCTGTCCGAAGGCCAGATCGTCAAAGTCAAGGTGCTCGAGACCGACGAGAAAGGCCGCGTCAAGCTGTCCATGAAAGCGCTGATCGACCGCAACGCCGCGCCGGCCGAGCAGTCTGCTCAGCAGCAGCAATAAGCGTTCTGCTGCCGAGCCGATGCAAGCGGTCGAGATCAGCGCTTTTGGCGCACCCGAAGTCCTGCGCCTGACCGAGCGTCCGGCGCCGGTCGCCGGTGCGGGTGAGGTGCTGGTCCGCGTGCGCGCTTCGGGCGTGAACCGGCCCGACGTGTTGCAGCGCAGCGGCGCCTATCCGCCGCCGCCCGGCGCCTCCGACCTCCCCGGTCTGGAAGTGGCGGGTGTCATCGAATCGGGCGACGCGGCGGCCATGGCTGCGGCGGGCTTCCAGATCGGTGATCGTGTGTGTGCACTGGTGACTGGCGGTGGCTACGCCGAATACTGTGTGGCACCCGTGGGTCAATGCCTGCCGGTGCCTGCGGGCTTTGACGATGTGCAGGCCGCCTCGCTGCCCGAGACCTTCTTCACCGTCTGGAGCAATGTGTTCGACCGGGCGCGTTTGCAGCCCGGCGAGACCTGTTGATCCAGGGCGGCACCAGCGGCATCGGCGTGACCGCGATCCAGCTGGCAAAAGCCATGGGTGCGCGCGTGATCGCCACCGCAGGCAGTGACGAAAAGTGCGCGGCCTGTCTGGCGCTCGGTGCCGACCACGCCATCAACCACAAGACGCAAGACTTTGCGGCGCTGGCGCGTGATCTCACGGACGGGCAGGGCGTCAATGTGGTGCTCGACATGGTGGCCGGCAGCTACGTGGCGCGTGAAGTTGAATGCCTGGCCGAAGACGGTCGGCTGGTGATCATCGCGGTGCAAGGTGGCGTCAGGGCCGAATTCAATGCCGGTCTGGTGCTGCGCCGTCGCCTGGTCATCACCGGCTCGACGCTGCGTCCGCGTCCGGTCGCGTTCAAGGCGGCGATTGCCTCTGCGTTGCGCGCCCAGGTGTGGCCGCTGCTGGAGCAGGGGCGGGTCAAGCCCGTCATTCACAGCGTGTTCGATGCCTCGAAGGCGGCCGAGGCGCATGCCTTGATGGAAACGAACCAGCACATCGGCAAGATCGTGCTGACCTGGGCAGAATCGTGGAGCTTGAAGTGAACAAAAAACTGATCGCAGGCAACTGGAAAATGAATGCTTCGTTGAGCACCAACGACGCCCTGGTGAAGGCGATGCTCGATGGCCTGCAAGGCGCAGTGCCTGCAGTCGACATGGCCTTGTGCGCGCCAGCGCCGTACCTGGCGCAGTTGCAAACCCTGCTGCAGGGCAGCCCGATTGCCTGGGGGTCGCAAGACGTGTCGGCACACGAACAGGGCGCCTACACCGGCGAGGTGAGTGCGGGCATGCTGAAGGACTTCGGCTGTCGCTACGCCATCGTCGGCCATTCGGAGCGCCGCCAGTACCACGGTGAGACCGATGCCGTGGTGGCGGCCAAAGCGCAGCGGGCGCTGGCCGCAGGCATCACACCCATCGTCTGCGTGGGGGAAACACTCGCTGAGCGCGAAGCCGGTGAAACCGAAGCCGTGGTCAAGCGCCAGCTCGCCGCCGTGATCCATGTGGTGGCGCACTGCACCAGCGAAATCGTGGTTGCCTACGAGCCTGTCTGGGCCATCGGCACCGGCAAAACCGCCACGCCCGAGATGGCGCAGGCGGTGCATGCCGTGCTGCGTGCCCAGCTGGCTGCGGCCACACAGCACCCCGAGCGCGTGCGCGTTCTCTACGGCGGCAGCATGAACGCTGCCAATGCCGCCAGCCTGCTGGCACAGCCTGACATCGATGGCGGGCTGATCGGCGGCGCTTCGCTGAAGGCCGCCGACTTTCTTCAAATCGTGGCGGCGGCTCGCTGAGCCAGCCCGAAACACCTTTCCTTTTCGGAGAAAAAAATGAACATCCTGCTGACCCTTTTTCAAGCCGTTCAGATACTCACCGCGATCGCCATGGTGGTCTTGATCCTCATGCAACACGGCAAAGGTGCCGACGCGGGTGCCGCTTTTGGCGGTGGCGGTGCCGGTTCGGCCAGCCTGTTTGGCGCATCGGGCAGTGCCAACTTCCTGTCGCGCACCACGGCGGTCCTGGCGGCCGTGTTCCTGGCCAGCACGCTGGGGCTGGCGTATTTTGGCAACCTGCGCACCACTCCCACCGGTTCGGGCAGCGTGCTCGAAGGCGCTGCGGTGCCGGTGCAGTCACCCGCTGCGCAGCAGATACCGGGCAGCCGCGAAACGCCCGTCACAGTCACGCCGGCCGTTCCGACCGGCACGGGCGCCGCACAGATCCCTGGTCAATAACCGGGGGGAGTACAACAGGCCCGCAAGCCGCAGCGGGCCTGTGTTTTGCGCTGCAGCAACCCAACCAGCTTGGTTTGAAAAACCGATGCATCTGTTAAAAAGAGCGGGTGATTCAGGGTAAACTCTATGGGTTGTCAGCAAGGCTCACACCGTTCCTCGTGAGCCCGACAAGCAGACCTGGCCGACGTGGTGAAATTGGTAGACACGCTATCTTGAGGGGGTAGTGGCGAAAGCTGTGCGAGTTCGAGTCTCGCCGTCGGCACCAATCTTTGGAAACATGGCCCCACGCCATGTCAGTGGACATACCAAGATGAGTCTCGAACAATACCTTCCTGTGCTTCTGTTTGTTCTGGTTGGTATTGCCATTGGGATCGTTCCGCAGGTCCTTGGCTACATCCTCGGCCCCAACCGCCCGGATGCCGAGAAAAACTCCCCCTACGAATGCGGCTTCGAGGCTTTCGAAGACGCGCGCATGAAGTTCGATGTGCGCTACTACCTGGTGGCCATCCTCTTCATTCTGTTTGATCTCGAGATCGCATTTCTGATTCCCTGGGCGGTGGCCTTTTCCGACATTGGTGCCACCGGTTTCTGGGCTGGTGTGGTCTTTCTGGCGATCCTGGTTGTGGGCTTCGTCTACGAATGGAAAAAGGGCGCGCTGGACTGGGAGTGATCGCGCCTGCGGGGTCGGATTTTGTATTGCGCGCACGTCCCTGATGGGTCGCACTGGAGCTGCAGATGATTGAAGGTGTTTTCAAGGAAGGGTTCGTCACCACCAGCTACGACGCGGTGGTGAACTGGGCCAAGACCGGCTCGCTCTGGCCCATGACCTTTGGTCTGGCTTGTTGTGCGGTGGAGATGATGCACGCGGCCACGGCGCGCTACGACATCGGCCGCTTCGGGGCCGAGGTGTTTCGCGCCAGTCCGCGCCAGTCCGATCTGATGATCGTCGCCGGTACCTTGTGCAACAAGATGGCGCCCGCCCTGCGCAAGGTGTACGACCAGATGGCCGAACCGCGCTGGGTGCTCTCCATGGGTTCCTGCGCGAACGGCGGGGGTTATTACCACTACAGCTACTCCGTGGTGCGCGGTTGCGACCGCATCGTGCCGGTGGATGTGTACGTGCCGGGCTGTCCGCCCACGGCCGAGGCGCTGATCTACGGGATCATGCAGCTGCAGCAAAAAATCCGCCGCACCAACACCATTGCGCGCGCCTGAGCGAGCTCGTTGTTCACAGGCTCCATTCAGAAAGTCGGTCCATGAGCGAAACCGTCATCTCCTACACCACCCCGCCGCAGAGCATCGCGGCATCTTTGTCTGCCCTGCTCGGCGCGCGCGCGCAGACGATCAAGGTCGAACGGGGTGAGGTCACGCTGGAGGTCGCCGCAGCCGACTACCTGGCCGTCATGCAGACCCTGCGCGATGCGCCCGAAGCCCGCTTTGAACAGTTGATCGACCTGTGCGGCATGGATTACTCCACCTATGGCGATGGTCGCTGGGAGGGGGCGAGATTCGCTGCCGTGGTGCACCTGCTGTCGGTCGGCCTCAACCAGCGCCTGCGGGTTCGGGTGTTCTGCCCGGAGGACGATTTCCCGTTGCTCGATTCGGTGACCTCGCTCTGGAGTTCGGCCAACTGGTACGAGCGTGAGGCCTTCGATCTGTACGGCATCGTGTTCCAGGGCCACTCCGATCTGCGCCGACTGCTCACCGACTACGGTTTCATCGGCCACCCGTTCCGCAAGGATTTCCCACTCTCGGGTCATGTGGAAATGCGCTACGACGCCGAACGCCAGCGCGTGGTCTATGAGCCGGTGACCATCGAGCCGCGAGAGGTCACGCCACGCGTGATCCGCGAAGACAACTACGGAGGCCTGCACTGATATGGCCGAAATCAAGAACTACACCCTGAACCTGGGGCCGCAACACCCAGCGGCGCACGGGGTGCTGCGTCTGGTGCTGGAGCTCGACGGCGAGGTCGTGCAGCGCGCCGACCCGCACATCGGCCTGCTGCACCGTGCCACCGAAAAGCTGGCCGAGCACAAGACCTTCATCCAGTCGCTGCCCTACATGGACCGGCTGGATTACGTCTCGATGATGTGCAACGAGCACGCTTACTGCCTGGCCATCGAGAAGCTGCTGGGCATCGAGGTGCCGCTGCGCGCCCAGTACATCCGCGTGATGTTCAGCGAGATCACCCGCCTGCTCAACCACCTGATGTGGCTGGGTTCGCACGGCAACGACTGCGGTAGCTCGACCATCCTGATCTACGCGTTCCGCGAGCGCGAAGACCTGTTCGACATGTATGAAGCCGTGTCCGGTGCGCGCATGCACGCGGCCTATTTCCGTCCGGGTGGCGTCTACCGCGATCTGCCGGACACCATGCCGCAGTACAAATACAGCAAGATCCGCAACGCCAAGGCGATGGCGGAAATGAACACCAACCGCCAGGGTTCGTTGCTCGATTTCATCGACGACTTCACCCAGCGTTTTCCGACCTACCTCGGCGAGTACCACACGCTGCTGACCGACAACCGCATCTGGAAGCAGCGCACGGTCGGCATCGGTGTCGTCACGCCCGAGCGCGCACTCAACCTCGGCATGACCGGCCCCATGCTGCGCGGCTCCGGCATTGCCTGGGACCTGCGCAAGAAGCAGCCGTACGACGTGTACGACCAGATGGACTTCGACATCCCGGTCGGCAAGACCGGCGACACCTACGACCGCTACCTGGTCCGCATGGAAGAGATGAAGCAGTCCAACCGCATCATCAAGCAGTGTGTGGACTGGCTGCGCGTGAACCCAGGCCCGGTGATCACCGACAACCACAAGGTGGCGCCGCCCTCGCGCGAGGCCATGAAGTCGAGCATGGAGGAGCTGATCCACCACTTCAAGCTCTTCACCGAAGGTTTTCACGTGCCCGAAGGCGAGGCCTACGCGGCGGTGGAGCATCCCAAGGGCGAGTTCGGCATTTATCTCGTGAGCGATGGTGCCAACAAACCCTACCGCCTGAAGATTCGCGCCCCGGGCTTCGCTCACCTGGCCACCATGGACGAGATGGCGCGTGGCCACATGCTGGCCGACGCCGTGGCGATCATTGGCACCATGGACATCGTTTTTGGAGAGATTGACCGATGATCTCTGACCGCACTCCCGTGACAGCGATGCAACTGTCCGATGCCACGCAGCAGCGCTTTGCCCGCGAAGTCGCCAAGTACCCGGCCGAACAGGCGCAGTCCGCCGTCATGGCCTGTCTGTCCATCGTGCAGCAGGAGCAGGGCCATGTGAGCCTGGAAGCCGAGATGGCGATTGCCGCCTACCTGGGCATGCCGGTCATGGCCGTGCACGAGGTCACGACCTTCTACAACATGTACAACCAGCGACCGGTGGGCAAGTACAAGCTCAACGTCTGCACCAACCTGCCGTGCCAGTTGCGCGACGGCCAGCAGGCGTTGCACCACCTGGAGCACAAGCTGGGCGTGCACATGGGCGAGACCACGGCCGATGGCCTGTTCACGCTGCAGCAGAGCGAATGCCTGGGCGCCTGCGCCGACTCGCCGGTGATGCTGGTCAACGATCGCCACATGTGCAGCTTCATGAGCAATCACAAGCTCGACCAGCTGATCGACGGCCTGAAGAAAGCGGAGGGCCAGGCATGAACGCCAGCCAAGTGTTGTCCCAGTTCAGCGCCACGGGTGTGCAGACCTGCTTCCATGGCCGCCACATCGAGCCTCAGATCTACAAGGACTTGAACGGCAGCAACTGGTCGCTCAAGGACTACGAGGCGCGTGGCGGCTACCAGGCCCTGCGCAAGGTGCTGGGCCTGGATGGCTCGGCACCGAACCCCGAAACCGGCGTGGCTGGCATGACGCAGGATCAGGTGATCGCCACCGTCAAGGAGTCGGCCCTGCGCGGTCGTGGTGGTGCCGGCTTCCCCAGCGGCCTGAAGTGGAGCTTCATGCCGCGCCAGTTCCCGGGCCAGAAGTACCTGGTGTGCAACTCCGACGAGGGCGAGCCGGGCACCTGCAAGGACCGCGACATCCTCATGTACAACCCGCACATCGTCATCGAAGGCATGGCGATCGCGGCCTACGCCATGGGCATCAGCGTGGGCTACAACTACATCCACGGCGAGATCTTCGAGGTGTACGAGCGCTTCGAAGTCGCGCTGGAAGAGGCGCGCGCTGCGGGGCTGCTGGGCAAGCACATCCTGGGCAGCAACTTCAGCTTCCAGTTGCACGCCTTTCATGGTTTTGGCGCCTACATCTGCGGCGAAGAAACCGCGCTGCTCGAATCGCTCGAAGGCAAGAAGGGCCAGCCGCGCTTCAAGCCGCCGTTCCCGGCCAGCTACGGCCTGTACGGCAAACCCACCACGATCAACAACACCGAGACCTTTGCGGCGGTACCCTGGATCATCCGCAACGGCGGCTCGGCTTATCTCCAGTGCGGCAAACCCAACAACGGCGGCACCAAGATTTATTCGGTCAGTGGCGACGTCAACCTGCCGGGCAACTACGAGGTGCCCATGGGCACGCCGTTTGCCAAGTTGCTGGAGCTCGCCGGCGGTGTGCGCACCGGTCGCACGCTCAAGGCGGTGATTCCCGGCGGTTCGTCTTCGCCGGTGCTGCCCGCGTCCGTCATCATGGACTGCACCATGGACTACGACTCGATCGCCAAGGCCGGTTCCATGCTGGGATCGGGCGCGGTGATCGTGATGGACGACTCGCGCTGCATGGTCGAGTCGCTCAAGCGCCTGTCGTATTTCTACATGCACGAATCCTGCGGCCAGTGCACACCCTGCCGCGAAGGCACGGGCTGGCTCTGGCGCCTGGTCGACAAAATCCAGCGCGGCGAAGCCAGGCCCGCCGACATGGACCTGCTGGACAACGTGGCCGAGAGCATCATGGGTCGCACCATCTGTGCCCTCGGCGATGCCGCAGCCATGCCGGTGCGCGCCATGCTCAAGCATTTCCGTCACGAGTTTGCGGCCATGATCAAGGCCGACGCCACCGCCTGAAAGTAGACGAGACACCATGGTTGAAATCGAACTCGACGGCCAGAAGGTCGAAGTGCCACCCGGCAGCATGGTCATGCACGCGGCCGAAAAGGCCGGCACCTACATCCCGCACTTCTGCTACCACAAGAAGTTGTCCATCGCGGCGAGCTGCCGCATGTGCCTGGTGGAAGTGGAAAAGGCGCCCAAGCCCATGCCCGCCTGCGCCACGCCCGTGACCATGGGCATGATCGTGCGCACCAAGTCCGACAAGGCCATCAAGGCCCAGCAGTCGGTGATGGAGTTCCTGCTCATCAACCACCCGCTGGACTGCCCGATCTGTGACCAGGGCGGTGAATGCCAGCTGCAGGATCTGGCCGTGGGCTATGGCGGCGGCGCTTCGCGTTACGAAGAAGAAAAGCGCGTGGTCTTCCACAAGGACGTGGGTCCGCTGATCTCCATGGAGGAAATGAGCCGCTGCATCCATTGCACCCGCTGCGTGCGATTCGGCCAGGAGATCGCCGGTGTGATGGAGCTGGGCATGTCGCACCGGGGCGAACACGCCGAGATCGAGACCTTCGTCGGCCAGTCGGTGGACTCCGAGCTGTCGGGCAACATGATCGACATCTGCCCGGTGGGTGCGCTCACCAGCAAACCATTCCGCTACAGCGCCCGCACCTGGGAGCTGTCGCGCCGCAAGTCGGTGAGCCCGCACGACTCCACCGGCGCCAACCTGATCGTCCAGGTCAAGAACCACCAGGTGATGCGTGTGGTGCCGCTGGAGAACGACGCTGTGAACGAGTGCTGGATCGCCGACCGCGACCGTTTCAGCTACGAAGCCGTCAACAGCGAAGACCGCCTGACCGTGCCCATGCTCAAGCAGGGTGGCGCGTGGAAAACGGTGGACTGGCAGACCGCACTCGAATACGTGGCCAACGGCCTCAAGCAGGTCAAGGCCGAGCATGGCGCGAACGCCGTGGGCGTGCTCGCCAGCCCGCACAGCACGCTGGAAGAGCTGACCCTGGCCGGCGCGCTGGTGCGCGGGCTGGGCAGCCAGAACATCGACGCCCGCCTGCGCCACGCCGATTTCAACAACACCGCAGCGGCTGGCACGGCCCGCTGGCTGGGCATGCCCATCGCCAGCCTGTCGTCGCTGCAGCGTGTGCTGGTGGTCGGCTCCAACCTGCGCAAAGACCATCCGCTGTTTGCGCAACGCATTCGCCAGGCCGCTCGCAAGGGCGCACAGGTGAGCGTGCTCAACGCCGCGTCGCAGGACTGGGCGATGGCGCTCAAGAACGAGGTGCTGATCGACAGCACGCACTGGGTGGCCGCACTGGCCGGTATTGCCAACGCCGTCGGCGCCGAGACCGGTGTGCTCGCGCCGGTGGCCGCTGAGGTGAACGATGCCGCCCGCGCGGTGGCCAAGTCGCTGCTGGGTGGCGAGCACAAGGCCATCTTGCTGGGCAACGCTGCGGCACACCACGCGCAAGCTTCCAGCCTGCTGTCGCTGGCCAACTGGATCGCGCAGCAGACCGGTGCCACCGTGGGCTACCTGACCGAGGCCGCCAACACGGTGGGCGCGCAGCTCGTGAACGCTGTGCCAGGGCAGGGTGGCCTGAACGCCGGACAGATGCTCGGTGGCGCCCTCAAGGCGGCGATCCTGCTCAACACCGAACCGGCTTTTGACAGCGCTGCGGGCGCCGAGGGTCTGAAGTCTGCGGGCATGGTGGTCACGCTCAGCCCGTTCAAGACCAACCTGGACATCAGCGATGTGCTGCTGCCCATCGCCCCATTCACCGAAACCTCGGGCTCCTTCGTCAATGCCGAAGGACGCCTGCAAAGTTTCCACGCCGTGGTGCGCCCGCTCGGCGATACACGACCGGCCTGGAAAGTGCTGCGGGTGTTGGGCAATCTGCTCGGTCTGCCGGGTTTCGATGCCGACTCCTCGCAGGCCGTGCTGGCGGCAGCCCTGCCCGGCGTGACCGCCGGTCAGTGGCTGGATGCATCCCGGCTGTCCAACGCCGGCGGCGCCTTCATCGACATGAACCCGATCCCGGGGCAACCCTGCGTGGCCTCGATCTACCAGCTGGACTCGCTGGTGCGGCGCGCCAGCTCGCTGCAGCTCACCGCCGACGCCCGCGCAGCAGAAGGAGCACACGCATGATCGACGCGATGTACAACGCCGGCCTGGGCCTCTCCGCCGCAGCGTGGTGGACGAGCGGCGCCTGGCCGGTGATCTGGAGCCTGATCAAGATCGTGGCCGTGCTGGCCCCGCTGATGGGCGCGGTGGCCTACCTCACGCTGTGGGAGCGCAAGCTGCTCGGTTTCATGCAGGTGCGCCTGGGTCCCAACCGCGTCGGGCCGTTTGGTCTGCTGCAGCCGATTGCCGACGCCGTCAAGCTGCTGACCAAGGAAATCATCAGCCCCAGCGCGGCCGCGCCCGGTCTGTTCCGCCTCGGCCCCATCATGGCCATCATGCCGGCGCTGGCCGCCTGGGTGGTGATACCGTTCGGCCCCGAGGCCGTGATCGCCAACGTCAACGCCGGCATCCTCGTGATCCTGGCCATCACCTCGATCGAGGTCTACGGCGTGATCATTGCGGGCTGGGCGTCGAACTCCAAGTACGCCTTCCTGGGGGCGATGCGCGCATCGGCCCAGATGGTGAGTTACGAAATCGCCATCGGCTTCTGTTTCCTGGTGGTCGTGATGACGGCGGGCAGCCTGCACCTGGGCGAGATCGTGGCCTCGCAAGCCCGAGGCATGGGCGCGGACATGGGGCTGAACTTCCTGTCCTGGAACTGGCTGCCGTTGTTCCCGATTTTCGTCGTCTACCTGATCTCCGGCGTGGCCGAGACCAACCGCCACCCGTTTGACGTGGTCGAGGGCGAGGCCGAGATCGTGGCCGGTCACATGGTCGAGTACTCGGGCATGGGTTTTGCCATCTTCTTCCTGGCCGAATACGCCAGCATGTGGCTGGTGTCCATCCTGGCGGTGCTGATGTTCCTCGGCGGCTGGCTGCCGCCGGTCGACAGCGCACTGTTCAACTGGATTCCGGGCTGGATCTGGCTCGGCCTCAAGACCTTCTTCGTGGTGTCCCTGTTCATCTGGATTCGCGCCACCTTTCCGCGCTTTCGCTACGACCAGATCATGCGTCTGGGCTGGAAGATATTCATCCCGATCACGCTGATCTGGCTGGTGCTGGTGGGCGGCCTGATGCAGACCTCGTGGAACCTCTGGAAATAAGCAGGGCGAACGACCATGACCACCACCGCATCCCCGAACGTTGTTGCTCCCTTTTCATTGGGCGATTTTTTCAAGAGTTTCCTGCTGGTCGAACTCGTCAAAGGCATGGTGCTGACCGGGCGCTACACCTTCCGCCGCAAGGTGACGGTCCAGTTTCCCGAAGAGAAAACCCCGCTGTCGCCGCGCTTTCGTGGCCTGCACGCCCAGCGCCGCTATGAAAACGGCGAAGAACGCTGCATCGCCTGCAAGCTGTGCGAAGCGGTGTGCCCGGCGGTGGCGATCACCATCGAAGCCGGTCAACGCGAAGATGGAACCCGCCGCACCACCCGCTACGACATCGACCTGACCAAGTGCATCTTCTGCGGCTTTTGCGAAGAGGCCTGTCCGGTGGACGCCATCGTCGAGACCCACATCCTCGAATACCACGGCGAGAAGCGCGGCGACCTGTACTTCACCAAAGAGATGCTGCTGGCGGTGGGCGACCGCTACGAACCCGAGATCGCGGCAGCCAAGGCCGCAGACGCGAAGTACCGCTGAAGCTGCCCCCTCATCGATCCGTCATACCAAGCACCATGGATTACCAGACCGGCTTTTTCTACCTGTTCGCGAGCGTGCTGCTGTTTGCCGCCTTTCGCGTCGTCACCGCGCGCAACCCCGTGCATGCGGTGCTGTACCTGATGCTGGCGTTCTCGCAGGCCGCCGGTCTGTGGCTGCTGCTGCAGGCCGAATTCCTGGGCCTCACGCTGGTGCTGGTGTACCTGGGCGCGGTGATGGTGCTGTTCCTGTTTGTCGTGATGATGCTGGACATCAAGCTGGACGGTGAACGCTGGGGTTTCTGGCAGAACCTGCCCCTGGCGCTGGGTCTGGGTGGCCTCGTGGCGGCCCAGATCATCGCGGTGGTGTGGGCGGGTTTCCCGACGATCTCCGCCAGCCCTGCGGTGGCCCCTGTGGCAGAGGGCATGTCCAACACCAAGGAGCTGGGCATTCTGTTGTACACCGCTTACCTGTACCCGATCGAGGTGGCGGCCGTGATCCTGCTGGTGGCCATGGTGGCCGCCATCGCCCTGACCCTGCGCCAGCGCAAGGACAGCAAGGCCATCAACCCGGGTGAGCAGGTCCGGGTGCGAGCGAGCGACCGTCTGGTGGTGCTGCCCATGGCCGCCACCCAACCATCCGCACCCACCACCGACGCGCCCGCTGCCAAGGAGGGCAAGGCATGAGCATCACACTGGGCCATTTTCTTTCCCTGGGCGCGATTCTGTTCGCGCTGTCGGTGGTGGGCATCTTCCTCAACCGCAAGAACCTGATCGTGCTGCTCATGGCCATCGAGCTGATGCTGCTGGCCGTGAACATGAACTTCGTGGCGTTCTCCCATTTCCTGGGAGACATGCACGGTCAGGTTTTCGTGTTTTTCATCCTGACCGTGGCGGCCGCCGAGTCGGCCATCGGCCTGGCCATCCTGGTGCTGCTGTTCCGCAACAAGGCATCGATCAGCGTCGAAGAACTCAACACCCTCAAGGGCTGAGCCCCATACCCGGTGAGGCAAAAAACATGAGTACCACTCTCTCTGCAAGCACGCTGCTGGCCATTCCACTTGCGCCTCTGGTGGGCGCGGCCATGGCCGGCATCCTCGGCACCACGTTCGGCGGCAACGTGATCGGTCGCCGTGCCTCGCACACCTTCACCATCCTGGGCGTGCTGATCGCCTTCATCCTCTCGGCCATGACGCTCAAAAGCGTTGCCATGGACGGGGCGCGCTTCAATCAAACCATCTACGAATGGATGGTGGTCGGTGGCCTGAAGATGGAGATCGGCTTCCTGGTCGATGGCCTGACCGCCATGATGATGGTGGTGGTCACCTTCGTCTCGCTGATGGTGCACATCTACACCATCGGCTACATGGAAGAGGACGACGGCTACAACCGCTTCTTCGCCTACATCTCGCTCTTCACCTTCTCCATGCTGATGCTGGTGATGAGCAACAACCTGCTGCAGCTGTTCTTCGGCTGGGAAGCGGTGGGGCTGGTGTCCTACCTGCTGATCGGCTTCTGGTACAACAAACCGACGGCGATCTTCGCCAACATGAAGGCCTTTTTGGTCAACCGCGTGGGTGACTTCGGCTTCATCCTGGGCATTGGTCTGATCGTGGCCCATACCGGCACGATGAACTACAGCGAAATCTTTGCCAAGGCCAGCGAGCTGGGCATGATCGGCTTTGCCAACCCCTTCGGCGGCGCCGACTGGATGCTGATCACCGTGATCTGCATCTGCCTGTTCATCGGCGCCATGGGCAAGTCGGCCCAGTTTCCGCTGCACGTGTGGCTGCCCGACTCCATGGAAGGCCCGACGCCGATTTCCGCGCTGATCCACGCCGCCACCATGGTCACGGCCGGCATCTTCATGGTCTCGCGCATGTCGCCGCTGTTTGAGTTGTCCGACATGGCGCTCAGCTTCATCATGATCATCGGTGCCATCACGGCGCTGTTCATGGGCTTTCTCGGCATCATCCAGAACGACATCAAACGCGTGGTCGCCTATTCCACGCTCTCGCAGCTGGGCTACATGACGGTGGCGCTCGGTGCCTCGGCCTACAGCGTGGCGGTGTTCCATCTGATGACGCACGCTTTCTTCAAGGCGCTGCTGTTCCTCGCGGCCGGCTCGGTCATCATGGGCCTGCACCACAACCAGGACATCCGCTGGATGGGCGGCGTGCGCAAGTACATGCCGATCACCTGGATCACCTTCCTGCTCGGCACCCTGGCCCTCATTGGCACGCCATTTTTCTCGGGCTTCTATTCGAAGGACAGCATCATCGAAGCGGTGCGCTTCAGCAACCTCCCGGGCTCTGGTTTTGCCTACTTGGCGGTGCTGGCCGGCGTGTTCGTGACCGCTTTCTATTCGTTCCGCCTGTACTTCCTGGTGTTCCATGGCCAGGAGCGTTACGACCAGAACCCGGAGCATCATGAAGCAGGGCACCATGCTCATGACGAGCACCACGACGAGCATGGTCATGGGCATGGTCACGACGCGCACAAGCCGCACGAAACCCCCTGGGTGGTGACGGTGCCGCTGCTGCTGCTGGCGGTGCCTTCGGTGGTCATCGGCTACCTGACGATTCAGCCCATGTTGTTTGGCGATTTCCTGAAAGACGCCATCACCATCAACGCCGCCGTGCATCCGGCCATGACCCGGTTTGGCGAGATTTTCAAGGACCCGCTGGCGATGGTCCTGCACGCCTTCTTCACGCCACCCCTGTACCTGGCGGCCGCCGGTGCCGTGACGGCCTGGTACATGTACCTGATCAACCCGGCCGTGCCGACGGCCATTGGCCGTGCGCTCAAACCCATCGTCACCATCCTGGAAAACAAGTACTACCTGGACTGGTTCAATGAAAACGTATTGGCCCGTGGCGCGCGTGCGCTGGGCACGGGCCTGTGGAAGGGCGGCGACCAGGGTGTGATCGAAGCTGGCGTGGTCAACGCCAGCTGGAAGCTGGTGGGGCTGGTGTCGGGTGTGGTGCGTCGCGCCCAGACCGGTTACCTCTACCACTATGCGCTGATCATGATCGTGGGCGTGCTGCTGTTCATGACGTACTTCGTCTGGCTCGCCAAATAAGGAGAAGAACAAGATGGGTTTGCTGAGCCTTGCGATCTGGATGCCAATTGCCTTTGGCGTCGTGCTGCTGGCCCTGGGCCGCGACGAACACGCCACCGCCGTGCGCTGGATTGCGCTGTTGGGCGCGCTGGTCTCGCTGGCCGTCACCGTGCCGCTCTATGCCAGCTTCGAGTTGGGCACCGCAGCGATGCAGTTTGTGGAAAAGAGTCTTTGGATCGAGCGTTTCAATGTGCACTACCACATCGGTCTGGACGGGATTTCATTCTGGCTGGTGCCGCTGACCGCCTTCATCACCGTGGTGGTGGTGATCGCTGGCTGGGAGGTGATCACCGAGCGCGTGAACCAGTACATGGGTGCGTTCCTGATCCTGTCGGGTCTGATGATCGGCGTGTTCTCCGCCCTGGACGCGATGCTGTTCTACGTGTTCTTCGAAGCCACCCTGATCCCGATGTACCTGATCATCGGCATCTGGGGTGGACCGAACAAAATCTACGCCGCGTTCAAGTTCTTCCTCTACACCTTGCTGGGTTCACTGCTCATGCTGGTGGCGCTGATCTACCTGTATACCCAGTCGGGTGGCAGTTTTGATCTGGCCACCTGGTACCAGCTGCCGCTGGGCAGCACCGCGCAGACGCTGCTGTTCTTCGCCTTCTTCGCCGCGTTTGCGGTGAAGGTGCCGATGTGGCCGGTGCATACCTGGCTGCCCGACGTGCACGTGGAGGCTCCCACCGGCGGCTCTGCCGTGCTGGCGGCCATCATGCTCAAGCTCGGCGCCTATGGTTTCCTCCGTTTTTCGCTGCCCATCCTGCCCGATGCCTCGCACCAATGGGCGTGGCTGATGATCACCTTGTCGCTGGTGGCCGTGGTGTACGTTGGCCTGGTCGCCATGGTGCAGCAGGACATGAAAAAACTGGTGGCCTACTCGTCGGTGGCGCACATGGGCTTCGTCACGCTGGGCTTCTTCGTCTTCAGCGACCTCGGCGTTTCAGGCGGTATCGTGCAGATGATCGCGCACGGGTTTGTGTCGGCTGCGATGTTCCTGGCCATTGGCGTGCTGTACGACCGCGTGCACTCGCGCAACATCGCCGATTACGGTGGCGTGATCAACACCATGCCCAAATTCTCCGCCTTCGCGCTGCTGTTCGTCATGGCCAACGCGGGCCTGCCCGGCACGGCCGGTTTTGTCGGCGAATGGATGGTGATCCTGGCGGCGGTGAAAGCCAATTTCTGGATCGGCGCAGCGGCTGCGAGCGCGCTGATCTTCGGTGCCGCCTATTCGCTGTGGATGTTCAAACGCGTCTACCTGGGGCCTGCGGGCAATCAGCACGTGAAGGCGCTGAGCGACATCAATGCCCGCGAATTCTTCGTCATGGCGGTGCTGGGCATTGCCGTGCTTTACATGGGTGTGTATCCCAAGCCGTTCACCGATGTGATGGATGCGTCCGTGGCCGAGTTGCTGCGCCACGTGGCCATCTCCAAGCTGAACTGAGCAAAGCCCAAGAAACAAGAGAGCTTTCACATGATTGACAACCTCAGCTGGGTCGCGGCTTACCCGGAAATTCTGTTGCTGGTGATGGCCTGCGTGATCTTGCTGGTTGATCTGGCCGTCAAGACACCGCTGCGCGACGCCACCTACTTGCTGACCCTGCTCACGCTGGGCGGTGTGGCCTTGCTCACCGGCGTGTACGCCAGTACGGGCCAGGTGCTGGTGGGCTTTGGCGGCATGATCATCAGCGACCCGATGGGCAACTGGCTCAAGTGTTTCGCCTCGCTGGCCATGATGGCGACGCTGGTCTACGGTCGAAGTTATGCCGGGGCACGCGACATGCTGCGCGGTGGCGAAATGTTCACCCTGGCCCTGTTTTCGCTGCTCGGCATGTTCGTCATGATCTCGGGCCACAACTTCGTGGTGATCTACCTCGGTCTGGAACTGCTCTCGCTGTCCAGTTATGCGCTGGTGGCTCTGCGCCGTGACGACGGGAAGGCGGTCGAGGCCGCCATGAAGTACTTTGTGCTGGGCTCCATGGCCAGCGGTTTCCTGCTCTATGGCATGTCCATGGTCTATGGCGCCACCGGATCGCTGGACCTGTCCGAGGTGGTGCGTGCCATTGCGGGCGGCGAACAGACGCTCGTGGGTTCACCCCATGTGCTCACGCTGGGGCTGGTGTTCATGATGGCTGGCCTGGCCTTCAAGCTGGGCGTGGTGCCCTTCCACATGTGGGTGCCAGACATCTACCACGGTGCACCGACCGCGATCACGCTGATGATCGGTGGTGCCCCCAAGCTGGCGGCCTTTGCCATCCTGATTCGCCTGCTGGTGCAAGGCATGCTGCCCATGGTGGTGGACTGGCAGCAAATGCTGGCGGTGCTGGCCGTGGCCTCGCTGCTGGTGGGCAATCTGGCGGCCATCGCGCAGACCAACCTCAAGCGCATGCTGGCCTTCTCCACCATCGCCCAGATGGGTTTCATGCTGCTGGGTCTGCTGGCCGGGGTGGTGGACGGTGACGGCGGCAACATGGCCAATGCCTATGGTTCGTCGATGTTCTACGTGGTGAGCTATGTGCTGACCACGCTCGGCGCCTTCGGTGTGATCATGCTGCTGTCGCGCAACGGCTTCGAGTCCGACAACATCAGCGACCTGGCCGGCCTGAACCAGCGCAGCCCGCTGTACGCCGGTGTCATGGCGATCTGCATGTTCTCGCTGGCCGGCGTGCCGCCGCTGGTGGGCTTCTACGCCAAGCTCTCGGTGCTGCAGGCGCTGCTGGCGTCTTCGCAGCCGGTCTACCTCGGGCTGGCGCTGTTTGCGGTGCTGATGTCGCTGATCGGTGCGTTCTACTACCTGCGCGTGGTCAAGGTCATGTACTTTGACCCACCGGCGCAGACCGCCCCGATCCAGGCCGGTGTCGACGCGCGTTCGGTGCTCTCGCTCAATGGCGCCCTGGTGCTGGTGCTGGGTATTTTGCCGGGCGGCCTCATGACACTGTGTGCCCAGGCGATCACCGCGCTCACCATCTGATCAAGATTCATGGCCGCGCGGGTGAACCCTTTCGCGCGCGCCCGGTCACAACACCACCATGTCCCATAACCTGTCTGTCTGGCTGGTGCTGGTTGCCGCCATCATCGGTGCCAACCTGCCCTTTTTCAACAACCGCTGGCTGGCGGTGATTCCGCGCAGCGGACGCAAAACCTTGTGGATGCACGCGCTCGAACTGGTGGTGTGTTACTTCCTGGTGGGGGCGCTGGGGCTGGCGCTGGAGCAGTCCGGCGGACAGATTTACCCGCAGGGCTGGGAGTTCTACGCCATCACGGCGGCGCTCTTTCTGACGTTCGCGTTCCCAGGCTTTGTGTACCGCTACCTGCTCCAGCGTCGCCGGTGAATGCCCAAACGGGCGGTGCGAAGGGCTGAGCAGGGCCTGTTTCCAGGCTTTGTTCCGGCCTTCGCTGGCAGGAACCCCCTTTTAAGCTTGTGGCATCCGTGGGCCGCATCGTTCGGTCCGTTGCCATGCAGCAGAGGAGTGCGCCATGAGCCCGGTTCCCAGCCAGCCGTTTCCGTCTTCTGAATTCAATCCCGCCGATGCCGCGCCAGTGCTGGCCCAGGGTGATGAACGCTGGGCACGGCGTGCGCCGCAATGGCGCGAGCGCGAATTGGCGCTGGCCTGGCCGAGCGAGCTGCTGGAGAGCTTCAGCCTGCGCATGGCCAGCCACGGCATGTGCGTCAGCCGCGCGCTGATGCTGTGCGACCGCCGCTACGCCCTGCAGCAACTGGCCCATGCACACAACATGGCCGACGACACGCTGCGCCGGATGGCGGTGCAGCTGTTTCGCCACTTCGAAGCCCGGCAGCCCGACGGTTCCCCGCTGCACTGAGCCGCGCCAGCTTGTCCGTTTGGGGATCGCGGCCAGCCTGCGCGCCTCAAGCCGGGCGACCCAACGTCCGATAAGGGATCATTCCATTTCTAAACCATCCGTGTCGTTGTTGCTTCGCCTTGCCGTGCTGTAGCACTGTCTGCGGCTTCGCGCCTAGACACCAATGATTTGGAAATGGAATCAGCCACCCCACCGAGGAGACCCGTGAGCACGTTTTCCATCCAACCCCTGTCGCCCGGCGTCTGGCTGATGCGCCGCCTGCGGCTGCCCACCAAGCTGGGCTTGCTGGCCGCTGTGCTGCTGGTGCCGCTGGCCGTGCTGTGTGTGCTGCTGGTGCAGCGCCTGGAGGGCGATATCCAGTTCGCCCGAGGTGAAACCGAAGGCACGCGCACCCTTGCCGAGCTGACCCGGGTGGTGACGGCGGTGCAGACGCACCGGGGACAAACCCACATGCTGTTGGCGGGCGCGCCAGGCGTGCGAACCGCGCTGGACACCACGCGCGCTGAGCTGCAGCAGGCCGTGACGCAGACGGACGCCGTGATCGCCGCTCACCCTGCGCTGGGCCTGTCCGGCGACTGGAGCGAGCTCAAGCGCGCGCTCGACAGCCTGCCTGCGACCGAGACCGATACGCCCGAGCAGTCGTTTGCCCGCCACACCGCGCTGGTGGCTGAGCTGCGCCGTTTTGTCTACACCGTGGGAGACCGATCCGGTCTGCTGTTCGATCCCGAGCCGGCCACCTATTTCCTGATGGACATGGTCGTCTCGCGCACCCTGGTCTGGGGTGAGGGCATTGGCCGCATCCGCGGTCAGGGCGCAGGGCAACTGAGTCTGGCCACCCCGTTGCCCGATGCGGTGGGCAGCTTGCGCGTGCAACTGGACGCGCTGCACAACGACACCCAGGACCTGCGTTTCGCCATGGGGTTTTCCGCTCGCCATGGCCAGGCCGATCTGGCGGGCGAGTCGGCACTGCTGGCCACGGACGCTTTCATACGGCTCGCGCGCCAGGCGCTGGACACACCGGGCACGGTCAATCGGGACGCCTACTTCGCCGCCGGCTCACAGGCGATGGCAGCGGTCAACACCTACCAGGCCAGCGTTCTGACCCGACTCAATGGCCTGATCGAGCAACGGATCGCCTCGCTGCAACGCCTGCGCGCGGTGGTTGTGGGTGCCACGCTGCTGGGCATCGGCTTGCTGGCCTACCTGCTGCTGTCGTTCTACCGGAGCTTCGTGGTGGACTTGCGCCACATCGTCAACGTGATGGGTCAGACCGCCTCGGGCAACCTGCGGGCGCATGCCAACATTCGCGGCAAGGACGAACTGGGCGAGCTCGCGACGCTGCTGGAGCGCATGATCGGCAACCTCTCGGCCATGGTGGCCGAGGTGCGCAGCAATTCCGCGCTGGTGGCCCACGCCGGCAAGAGCCTGGCCATGGGCAGCCGCGAGCTGGCCGACCGCACCGAACAGCAGGCCGCCAACCTGGAGCAGACGGCGGCCAGCGTGCAGCAGCTCTCGGGCACCGTGCACCAGAACGCCGAGACCGCGGGCGACTCCAACACGCAGGCGGCGCAGGTGCGCGATGTGGCCGAGTCGGGCGCGCAATCCATGGTGCAGGCGGTGAACTCGGTCGAGGGCATCCAGAAAAGCGCGCAGCAGATGCACGAAATCATCGGCGTGATCGACGGCATCGCGTTCCAGACCAACATCCTGGCGCTCAATGCCGCGGTGGAGGCGGCGCGGGCGGGCGAACAGGGCCGCGGTTTTGCGGTGGTGGCGAATGAGGTGCGCACCTTGGCGCAGCGCTCGGCGGCTTCGTCGCGTGAAATCCGCCAGCTGATTGAAGCCTCGGGCACCCAGGTGGCGTCCAGCGTGTCGCAGATCCGCGCAGCGGGCAGCAACATGACGCAGATCGTCAACGGCGTGCGCGGCGTGGCAGCGAACATGGCGCTGATTTCGGCGGCCAGCGCCGAGCAGAGCGCCGGCCTGACCGAAATATCGTCCGCTGTGGGCCAGCTCGACGAGATCACCCAGCGCAACGCGCAGATGGTGGAGGATGCGGTGAACCAGTCCAACCTGCTGGAGGCGCGGGCGGCGCATTTGTCCAGCGCCGTGTCGTCCTTCATGCTGCAGCAGGGCACGGCCGATGAGGCGATGGCGCTGGTGGAGCGTGCGCTGGCGCACCGGGGCCAGCGCGGGCGCGACGCCTTTGTGCGCGATCTGACCGAGCCGACCCTGGGCTTTCACGACCGCGACATGTACGTGTTCGCGCTCGACCGGCAGGGTGGCTACCGCGCGTTTGGTGGCAAACCCGAGAAGGTGGGCAGCCGTGTGCAGGACATCGCCGGAGTCAATGGCCAGGCGCTGCTGGAAGCCATCGTGGCGCAGGCCGAAAGCGAGCCGGGCTGGGTCGAGTACGACATCACCAACCCGGCCAGCGGCCGCATCCAGACCAAGATGTCCTACGTGGTCAAGGTGGACGATCTCTACGTCGGCTGCGGCGTCTACAAGACCGCCGTGGTGGCTTGACGCAGGCGCGGCACGCGGTTCCGGTTCAGGGCTGCTCGCTCCGCCTGGCGCGCGCCCGTTCCAGCGCCGCTTCGATCACGGCGCGTTTTTTCTCCAGCGTCAGCGGGTCGGTGTGCAGGGAGTGCGCCTCCAGGTCGGCGAATTTCATGCGGGCCTTGGCTTCCAGTGCGCGCTCGTGTTCGATCTGCTCGCGCGCCAGGCGCGCGGTGCGCTGCTGGTAGCGTTCGCGGCCCTGTGCCGCCTGGGCCGTGCTCCAGGCCTGCCAGCCGGTGCGTTCGCCGCTCACCAGCTCCAGCGAAATGCAGTCCACCGGACAAACCGGAATGCACCGCTCGCAGCCGGTGCAATACGGCTCGATCACGGTGTGCATGAGCTTGTTGCTGCCGACGATGGCATCGGTCGGGCAGGCCTTGATGCACAGTGTGCAGCCGATGCACCAGGTTTCGTCGATCACCGCCAGCGTCAGCGGGCCTTCGATGCCGTTGGCCGGGTTGAGCGGAGCGACCGGATGCCCGGTCACGGCGGCCAGCCGCGCCACGCCTTCGGCACCCCCGGGCGGGCACTGGTTGATGGCCGCCTCGCCGACGGCAATCGCCTGGGCATAGGCTGCGCAGTCGGGGTAGCCGCAGCGCGTGCACTGCGTCTGCGGCAAGACGGCGTCGATGCGCCGGGCGAGTTCGTTCATGGCTGACCATGCACCGGGGAGCAGGTCTTTCTCCGGGCTGCTCCTGATCGACAGGCCATTCAGGCCTTGCGTTGGGCGGGCTTCTTGGCTGTTGCGGCTTCGGCGCCCGCCTTTTTTGCCACCGAGGCCTTGGCTGCGGACTTTGCAGCGGCCTGGGGCACAGGCTTTCTGGCTGCGGGCTTTGCGGTCGGCTGGCGGGCCGCGCGAACAGCCGGCTGGGCCACGGCAGCCGCGTCGGGAATGACGGCTGCGCGGGGCTGGTGGGACAGGATGAATGTCTTCACCACCGGGTAAATCATTTCGCGCCAGCGGCGACCGCTGAAGATGCCGTAATGGCCTGCGTCCTTGGCCTCGTAGTGCATCTGGTGCGTCTTGGGAATGCCGGTGCACAGGTCGTGCGCCGCTGCGGTCTGGCCCGAGCCCGAGATGTCGTCCAGCTCGCCTTCCACCGTGAGCAGGCCCGTGGCCTTGATGTCCTGCGGGCGCACGCGCTCGACCTTGCCTTTTTCGCTTTTCACATCCCAGGTGCCGTTGACCAGCTTGAAGTCCTGGAACACGGTCTGGATGGTTTCCAGGTAGTAGTGGGCGTCCATGTCGAGCACGGCGTTGTACTCGTCGTAGAACTTGCGGTGGTTATCGACGCTTTCGTTGTCGCCCTTGATCAGGTCCTGGAAGTAGTCGTAGTGGCTGGTGGCGTGGCGGTCGGGGTTCATGGCCACGAAGCCGGTGTGCTGCAAGAAGCCGGGGTAGACGCGACGACCCGCGCCAGGGAACTTGTCGGGCACACGGAAGATGACGTTGTTCTCGAACCAGCTGTGGCTGCGCTGGGTGGCCAGGTTGTTCACCGCCGTGGGCGACTTGCTGGCATCAATCGGGCCGCCCATCATGGTCATGGACAGCGGGGTGGTTTCGCCCCGGCTGGCCATCAGAGACACCGCAGCCAGCACCGGCACGGTGGGCTGGCACACGCTCATCACATGGCAGTTGCCGTAGGTCTTTTGCAGGTAACGGATGAATTCCTGCACGTAGTTCACATAGTCGTCGAGATGGAACTCGCCGTCGGACAGCGGCACCAGGCGGGCGTTCTTCCAGTCGGTGATGTAGACCTTGTGGTCCCTGAGCATGGTGCGCACCGTGTCGCGCAACAGGGTGGCGTAGTGGCCAGAGAGCGGCGCCACGATCAGCACCACCGGCTGGCCCTTGAGCTTGGTCAGGGTGGCGGCATCGTCGGTGAAGCGCTTGAAGCGGCGCAGTTCGCAGAACGGCTTGTCGATTTCAATGCGTTCGAAGATCGCCACATCGACGCCATCGACATCGGCGGTGGTGATGCCAAACACCGGCTTTTCGTAGTCCTTGCCCAAGCGGTGCATCAGGTCGTAGCCAGCCGACACACGCTGCGCCATCGGCAGCCTGGCCAGTGGCAGGGCGGGGTTGCTGTAGAGCTTGGCAGCGACTTCAGCCAGGTCGGTGAACGGCTCCATCAGGGAGCGCTGGGTTTCGTAAATCCGGTAGAGCATGGCCTTGGAAGAACGGTTATGTTGCAGTGCAATATAACAGCAAGCAGGGATCGGCAAAACGGTGAAAACACCTACTTTCTCCGCCTTGCTGCCACCGCAGTGAAAGCTTCACGGTGGCGTTTCCTGAGCGCCACGGCGACTCGCTGGAACCGCAATGCAGCGCGCCCCCCGACAGGCCGCCGGGAGGAGCGGCAGCACACTCACCCGTTGACCACCTTGGCAATCGCCTGACAGACGTAGTCGATGTTCTTGCTGTTGAGCGCGGCCACGCACATGCGACCGGTGTCGGTGCCGTAGACACCGAATTCGCTGCGCAGTCGCACCATCTGGTCTTTGGACAGGCCGGAATAGCTGAACATGCCGATCTGGCTGGTGATGAAGCTCATGTCTTTCTGCACACCGGCGGCCTTGAGGCCATCGACCAGCTTCTGGCGCATGGCCTTGATGCGCACGCGCATCTCGCCCAGTTCTTTTTCCCACAGGGCGCGCAACTCGGGGTTGCCCAGCACGGCGGCCACGATGGCGCCGCCGTGGATCGGCGGGTTGGAGTAGTTGGTGCGGATGGCGATCTTGAGCTGGCTGAGCACGCGGTCGGCTTCTTCCTTGCTGTTGCCGACCACGCTCAGCGCGCCCACGCGCTCGCCGTACAGACTGAAGCTCTTGGAAAAGCTGGTGGAGACGAAGATGTTCAGGCCGGCGGCGACGAACTTGGCGATCACGGCGCCGTCTTCTGCGATGCCGTAGCCAAAGCCCTGGTAGGCCATGTCGAGGAAGGCGGTGAGCTTGCGGGCACTGACCACGGCGATCACCTGGTCCCACTGGGCAGGGGTGATGTCGTAGCCGGTCGGGTTGTGGCAGCAGGCGTGCAGCAGCACGATGGTGCCTTCGGCGGCGGCGTTCAGCTTGGCCAGCATGCCCTCGAAGTGGATGCCACCCAGACCGCCGTTGGCATTCTGGTCGAAGTAGGGGTAGGTGTCGACGGTGAAACCCGCGTTGGTGAACAGCGCGCGGTGGTTCTCCCAGCTCGGGTCGGAAATCAGCACGGTGGCGTTGGGGCTGATCTTTTTGAGAAAGTCGGCGCCGATTTTCAGGCCGCCGGTGCCGCCAATGGCCTGCACCGTGGCCACCCGACCGCTTTTCACCACGTCGGAGTCGGCGCCGAACACCAGGCCCTTGACGGCGGCGTCGTAGGCGGCGATGCCGTCGATGGGCAAGTAACCGCGCGCGGTGGGCTTGTCCATCATGGTCTTTTCAGCCGCCTGCACGCACTGCAGCAGCGGCAGCTTGCCGTTGTCATCGAAATACACGCCCACGCCCAGATTGACCTTGTTGGGGTTGGTGTCGGCGGCGAACTGTTCGTTCAGGCCCAGAATAGGGTCGCGCGGGGCCATTTCAACGGCAGTGAAGAGAGACATGCTGGGTTCCAGAGGTTGTGACGGTGAGAATTTTAGCGGGCTCACCTGCGCGGGTGAGCGGGCACGGTGGCGCGACGCAGGGTCCGTTTTTTCAGGCCATCGTGCACAAATGCGCGCTCCTCCTCCCTGTGGGTGATGCCCGGTCGGCTCGGGATTGGCGGCGTCATGTCCCTGCGTTATATTCGAGCACATTAACTTTTGTTAACACTTTTTGATCTACCTGAGGAGCCGGGCCATGCAAGAACTCATTTCCGTTTTCAAGCGCGTTGCTGCGGGTGCTGTGGCGATCAGCGCCACCGTGTTGGGCCTGTCGGGATGCGCCAGCTCGGGCTCTTCGTTCCCGCCAGCCCCTGCGATCGCGTCCTCTGCAGACTACAGCTACATCGTGGGCCCTGGCGATGTGCTGAACATCAACGTCTGGCGCAATCCCGAGCTCTCGGCTTCGGTGCCGGTGCGACCAGACGGCAAGGTGGCCACGCCGCTGGTGGACGAATTGGTGGCGCAGGGCAAGACGCCGTCACAAATCGCCCGTGATGTGGAGAAGGCGCTGGGCAAGTTCGTGCGCGATCCGGTGGTGACGGTGGTGGTGACCACGTTTGTTGGCTCCTACAGCGAGCAGATTCGCGTGGTCGGCGAAGCAACCCGCCCGCAGTTCTTGCCCTACAAGCAAAAGATGACGGTGATGGATGTGATGATCGCCGTGGGCGGGCTGACCGATTTTGCGGACGGCAACAAGGCGACGATCGTGCGTGCCAGTGAGGGGAACAAGCGCTACAGCGTGCGCTTGCAGGACCTGGTCAAGCGCGGCGACATCTCCGCCAACGTCGAGATGCTTCCCGGTGATGTCCTGATCATCCCGCAGGGGTGGTTCTGACCCGGGTTCTCGTGTTGGGCGCATTCTGTGGCTTGTGATCCAAGTGGCTCCCGGCGTTGCGGTTGAAACCTTCTTTCTATTGCTCCGATGTCCGACCTGCTGAATCAAGTCAAGACCATCCTCTACGGGATGTGGAAGTACCGGCGCCTGGGGGTGTCTGTGGCGTGGCTCGTGGCCGCTGCGGTGGCGCTGGCCGTCATGATGATTCCTGACCGCTATGAGGCCACGGCTCGCGTGTACGTGAACACCCAGTCCATCCTTCGACCGCTGATGTCGGGGCTGGCTGTTCAGCCCAATATCGAGCAGCAGGTCACCATGCTCAGCCGCACGCTGATCAGTCGGCCAACGGTGGAGAAGCTGATTCGCATGTCCGATCTGGATCTCCAGGCGAAGTCCAAAGAAGAGCAAGAGGCGCTGATCCAGCGCGTCACCGATGCGCTGTCTATCCGTTCGACTGGCCGCGACAACCTCTACACCCTGTCTTACCGGGGCGATAGTCCGGCCAGTGCCCAGAGCGTGGTGCAGTCCTTGCTGACCATCTTTGTCGAATCCAGCCTGGGGGATTCCAAGTCCGATACCGAGAGCGCGCGCCGCTTCATCGAGGATCAGATCAAGAGTTACGAGAGCAAGCTCACGGAGGCCGAAACCCGCCTGAAACAGTTTCGGCTGCGAAACATTGATGTGCAGACCCAGGGTGGGCTTGACATGGCTGGGCGCATGACCGAGATATCCACTGCATTGAGTCAGGCCAGGCTGGAGCTGCGCGAGGCGCTGAGCGCACGCGAGGTGGCGCAGCGCCAGCTGGAGCAAATCCGGACCGACCAGCGCGTGATCACCCAGCCATCGAGCATCGTGGTGGCCACGCCTGAGATCGATGGTCGCATCGAAGTGCTGCAGCGAAACCTCGACGCTTTGTTGCAGCGCTACACCGACCAACACCCCGATGTGCTCAACACGCGCCGCTTGATCCGAGAGCTGGAAGAACAAAAGCGTCGCGAAGTGGCCGAGTTGCAGCGAAAAGCTGCGGCGAATCCTGGGCTGAGCCGGGTCGAGGCTCATCCCGCTCAGGCGGAGTTGACACGGGTGCTCGCCGCCACCGAGGTTCAGGTGGCTTCATTGCGCGCCCGGGTGGCTGAATTCGAGGCGCGCTCCAGCCAGGCACGCGTCCAGATGCGGGTCGCACCCCAGATGGAGGCCGAACTGGCCCAGCTCAATCGGGACTATGAAATCCACCGCCGGAACTACGAAGACCTCGTGGGGCGTCGCGAATCCTTGGTCATTGGCGGGGATCTGGAGAGTGCGTCCAACCTGGCTGATTTCCGGGTGATTGATCCGCCGCGTGCGGACTCCAAACCGGTTGCGCCGAACCGGGTGTTGATGATGCCGATGGCACTGATCGCTGCACTGGCCTCGGGATTGGGTGTGGCGTTCCTCATGGGCCAACTTCGCCCGGTCTACTTCGATGCGCTGGCCTTGAGGAATGGGACTTCATTGCCGTTGCTTGGCGTCGTCACGCTGATCAAGAACGACGCTGTGCGGGCCCGAGAGTCGCGCAGCCTGCTCCGGTTTCTGGCCTCGGTTTTGGGGCTGGTCGCCGTCTTTGGTCTGGGCATGGTGGCCCTGTCCTACTACTCCGGACTCGGAAGGTGAACGCCCATGACCAGTCTGATTGAAAAAGCCGCACACCGTCTGGAGCAGTTGCGACGGGCCGGAGCCGACGTTCCGGTCGATGGGCGGCAGACCGAAAATGCGTCGAGCGTGCAGCCCGCAGAAGGGCGCGCCAGGCCGCGTTCCCGCCAGGTGAACATCGACCTCCACCGGCTTGCTGCCGAAGGGTATGTGACGCCCGCCGCACCCCGCTCAACCATCGCTGAACAGTTCCGGGTGATCAAGAGGCCGCTGCTGACGAATGCAACGGGCAAGGGCCCCGCAGTGGTGCCCAACGGCAATCTCATCATGGTCACCAGTGCGATGCCCGGTGAAGGCAAGAGCTTCACCGCCATCAACCTGGCCATGAGCATCGCCATGGAGCTGGATCACCGCGTCTTGCTGGTCGATGCCGATGTCGCCAAACCCTCGTTGCTGTCTGTGCTGGGCCTGCCGCCTGGTCCTGGTCTCTTGGATCTCCTGCTGAACGACGGTGTGGACATGTCGGATGTGATGTTGCGAACCAATGTGGACAAGCTGAGTCTTCTGCCCAGCGGAACTCCGCATGCAAATTCCACCGAATTGCTGGCCAGCGATGCCATGACCGCGCTGATCGACCAGATGGGGCAGCGCTACGCCGACCGGATCGTGATCTTCGACTCGCCGCCGCTGCTTCAAACCACCCAGGCCCGTGTGCTTGCGGTCCATATGGGCCAGGTGGTGATGGTGGTGCAGGCGGAAAAGACCCTGCAGACCCAGGTGCAGCATGCGCTGAGCACGATCGAAGCCTGTCCGATCAAGCTGCTGCTGCTGAACCAGGCGCGCGTCGGTGGCAACGATGCCTACGGCTACGGCTACGGGTATGGTCAGCCCGGATCGCCAGGTCCTGCGGGCGCAGCCCCCTCCGCTCTGGTCAGTGCATGACAGGTGCTCCATTCGAGGCCAAACAAATGAAACGCAACCCCATGCACGGCGCGCGCAGCTTTCGCTCGGGATGCCTGGTCGCTCTTGTTTTTTTCATGAGCAAGGCGGCTTGGGGCCAGGTGCAGGCGCTTGATACCGCCACCGAGGCCGACGATGGACCGGCGCCTGCGCTTTGGGTGGAGCCGCACCTGTCTGCCGAAGTGCGGTTCACCAACAACGGCAATCTGGCGGCGGTGAGCCCGCAAAGCGAACAGATATACGACTTGCGTGCGGGCGTGCTGGCGGTGGTCAACAGGCCCCGGATGCGCGGTTCGCTGGACTACAGCTTGAGCGCACTGCATTTTGCGCAAGGCACCTCCCGGGATGAACTCCGGCACAACCTGGACGCCGATGCGACGCTGAACGCCTGGAACCGGCGTGCCTTCGTTGATCTTTCGGCCTCGATCGAGGATCAGGCGATCTCGGCCTTTCGCAGCCAGCAGGGTGAGCTGCTGCGCGACATCAATCGCGCCCAGGTGGGAAGTTTGCGAGTGTCGCCCTACCTGACAGGCACTTTGGGGGGTGTGGCCGACTACGAAGTGCGCTACGGCCTGCAGCGCAACGTGAGTGACGCGACAGACCGGGCGAATTTGACGCTCCAGGAACTGGGCTTCAAGCTTGGGCGCCAGCCGCAAGGAAGCAAGTTGGGCTGGGGGATCGATGGCTATGCGCAGCAGGTGGACTACTCGCTGCGACAGAACGTTCGTTTGAGCAGGATCTCGGCCAGCCTGATTTATGCGATCACTCCGGAGCTGATTGCCACGGCCTTGGTGGGGCAAGAGAACAACGACGTTCTTTCGCCCGCCCGCCAGTCATTCCACAACACCGGGTTGAGCCTGGAGTGGCGACCTTCCCTGCGCACCCGGCTGTTTGCCCAGGTAGAGGATCGTTACTTTGGAGATGGCCATTCGGTGGCACTGGACTACCGCACGCCGCGCACCGTCTGGCGCGCGTTTTCAACGCGGCGTGTGAGTTCCGAAAACCCCCTGGATGCCGCCGTCTCTTCGGCGGGCGTGTTGTCCGATCTGATTGACAGCTTTTATTTGTCAACCGAACCAGACCCGGTGTTGCGTGCCCGCCTGGTCCAGGCAGAGTTGCGGCGGCTTGGTCTTCCCGGTGATCTCGAGGTTTTCCAGAACTTCCTGACTTCACAGGTGACGCTGGAGAATCGGCGCGAGTTGTCATTTGTTCTGCTGGGCGTTCGCAGCGTACTCAACCTGACCCTTGGACAGGTGAGCACGTCCCGGCTCGGTCAGGCCATCAACCTGGGTGACGACTTCGATGACAACACCCGCATCGATCAGCAGGGTTGGTCGCTCAACTACGCCTACCGTTTCACCCCGCTCACGTCTGGCAGCCTGTTGTTGAGCAATCAGCGCACTTCGGGCACTGCGCAGGGTGCGCACTCGCGCCTGAAATCCTTGACGCTGGGCGGAACCACACGCCTGGCCGAGCGCACCAGCGCCAGTGTTCAATTGCGCCACACCCGGTACGAGGCCGTTGTCAATCCATACCGCGAGACAGCGATCTCGGGTGTGATTACATCGACGGTTCTGACGTATGTATGAAGCCTTCTACGGGCTGAGCAGCAAGCCGTTCCAGCTCAACCCCGATCCCAAGTTCTATTACAGCAGCAAGCCGCATCGGCGCGCCCGATCGTATCTCGTGTATGGCGTGATGCGCGGGGAGGGCTTCATTGTCATCACCGGTGAGGTGGGCGCTGGCAAGACGACCATCGTGCGCGATCTGCTCGACAGCCTGGAAAACGGGTCCGTGGTGGCCGCTCACCTTGTGAGCACGCAGTTGGGGGCAGACGATGCGCTCAAACTGGTGTGTGCGGCATTCGGCGTGCCCTTGCGTGGCACCAGCAAGGCCGACATGCTGATGGCCCTTGAGGCTTTCCTCATCACCCAGTCGACACAGGGGAAACGCTGCCTGCTCATCGTTGACGAGGCCCAGAATCTGCAGTTGCAGGCGGTCGAGGAGCTTCGCATGCTGTCGAACTTCCAGTTCGGCGAGCAGGCATTGCTGCAGACCTTCTTGATCGGGCAGCCCGAGTTTCGCGAGATATTGCAAGGGCCCGGGATGCTGCAGTTGCGGCAACGGGTGACCGCCCGTTGCCACCTGGGGCCATTGGATGAAGAAGACACGAAGTCCTACATTGAGCATCGGCTCAAGTGTGCTGGCGCGACCGACAAGCCCGTCTTCGCCCCAGGCGTGTTTCACGCCATCCACCAGCACGCCGGTGGCATACCACGGCGCATCAATACGCTCTGTGACCGCTTGCTCTTGCAGGGGTATCTGACGGAGGATCCTGTCATTGGACCGCAGTCGGTGGAAAACGTGGTTGCGGAAATGCGGGAAGAGAACGCCCCGCACGCAGAGACCACAACCTCTTCTCACAACGCATGGGCCCACCTCGACGCCATCAAGGCGGCGGCGTGCAGCGTGTCGCGGGGGCTTGTTGATGTGGACAGCGACGCGGAATCGAACCTTGCCGACGAACTGCAGCGAGAGCTCAGCCAGCTCACTGCGGAGCAGCTCAGCGCCCGCTTGTTGAGGATGGAGCGCAGCATTCTGCGCCAGGAGCGCACCACGGTTGAAATCTTGAGCGCTCTCAAAAAAATCGTCGATGCGGGTGTGGTCGCACCACTTGGGCGCAAGTCACGCACGGGTGCGACTTCCAAATGAACTTCGCCAGAACCACCCCATGAATGCCTCTCTGGTGCAACCCATCACCAACGCGCTGACGGTGGATGTCGAGGACTATTTCCAGGTCTCCGCCTTTGCCAGCGCCATTGATCGCAAGGACTGGGATTCGCTGGACTGCCGCGTCGAGCGCAACGTCAACCGCATGCTCGACCTGCTGGAGAGGAAGCAGGCGCGAGCCACTTTTTTCACGCTGGGGTGGATTGCCAGGCGCTACCCCGGTCTGGTTCGGCGCATTGTTTCCGATGGCCACGAGCTGGCCAGTCATGGCTATGGGCATCAGCGGGTCAGCGATCTTGATCGCGCCGTGTTCGCCAGCGATGTGCGAATGGCCAAAACCATACTCGAAGACATTGCAGGCGTTGAAATCAAGGGGTACCGCGCGCCCAGTTTCTCTATCGGTCAAGGCAATCTGTGGGCGCTTGACGTGTTGCTTGAAACCGGTCACCGCTACAGCTCCAGCATTTATCCGGTCAAGCACGACCACTACGGTTCTCCGGATGCGCCGCGGTTCGCGCACCAAGTGATCGCGGGGTTGATCGAAATTCCGCCCACCACGCTGCGTCTGCTGGATCGCAATCTGCCTTCCAGTGGAGGAGGGTATTTCCGCCTGTTGCCCTATGGGTTGTCGCGATGGATGCTCCGTCGTTTCAACGAACAAGAGGCTCAACCGGCCATCTTCTATTGCCACCCCTGGGAAATTGATCCGGCACAGCCGCGGGTGAACGGCATTGGCTGGAAGTCCCGGTTCCGGCACTACGTGAATCTGGACAAGACCGAACAGCGTCTGGGGCGCTTGCTTGACGATTTTCGATGGGACCGCATGGACAGCGTTTTCCTCGATCCGCCACGGCAGGGGGCTTCCTTTGTCTGAAACGGCCGTCCTTCGCGTTGCACGCCTCGATAGCACCGACACCGAACAGGTCGCCCGATGGGAAGCCTTTGTGCAAGGTTGTTCTCAGGCCACGTTTTTCCACCGGGCCGGGTGGCAGTCGGTGATCAGGCAGGTGTTTGGCCACGCCACCCATTTTCTTTATGCGCATGTCGATGGTGACATCCGGGGTGTGCTGCCGCTGGGCGAGATCCGCAGTCGGTTGTTTGGTCATGCGCTGACCAGTCTGCCGTTCGCGGTCTACGGTGGCGTGGCGGCCACCGACGAGGCGGCCCGCGAAGCGCTGGAGTCCCATGCGCAGTCGCTGGCCCAATCCCTGGGCGTCGAGCACCTGGAGCTGCGCCAGCTCGATCGCCGTCACCCCGAGTGGCCGGTCCAGGATCTTTACGTCACTTTCCGCAAGTCGATCTTGCCCAAAGAAGAAGACAACATGCTCGCCATCCCGCGCAAACAGCGCGCGATGGTGCGCAAGGGCATCAAGCTGGGCCTGCAGGCATCGGTCGACACGGGGGTGGATCGGTTTTTCAACCTCTACGCCGACAACGTCCACCGCCACGGCACGCCGGCCATGCCCAGGCGGTATTTCCAGGCCTTGCTGGACACCTTTGGCAGCGACTGCGAAATCCTGACCGTGTGCTCCGCAGAGGGGCGCCCTCTCAGCAGCGTGATGAGCTTCTATTTTCGCGACGAGGTGCTGCCCTATTACGCCGGCGACGATGCGGCCGCGCGCGATCTGGCCGCCAACGACTTCAAGTACTGGGAGCTGATGCGCCGTGCTTGCGCCCGCGGACTCAAGGTGTTCGACTTCGGCCGCAGCAAGGTGGGCACGGGCCCGTATGCATTCAAGAAAAATTGGGGGTTCGAGCCGACACCGCTGCACTATGAGTTCTGCCTCTATCGGCGCCAGGGCATTCCGCAGAACAACCCCAACAACGCCAAGTACCGGCTGCTGATTGCGGCCTGGAAACGCATGCCGCTGCCATTGGCCAACTGGCTGGGGCCGTTCATCGTGCGCAATCTGGGCTGACCCGTGTCTGGTGTTACCGATCCTCGTCGCGGCAACCTGCTGTATCTGGTGCACCGCCTGCCGTACCCGCCCAACAAGGGTGACAAGGTGCGGTCTTACCATTTGCTCAAACACCTGTTGCAAACCCACCGGGTGTTTCTGGGCACGTTCATCGACGACCCCGAGGACGAAAAGCACCTGCCCGCCCTTCGTGCGCTGTGTCCCGATCTCCACGTCGAGCGCATTGCGCCGCGCCGGGCCAAGGTGGCCAGTCTGGCAGGCTTGCTGACCGGTGAAGCACTGACGCTCGGCTACTACCGCAACCAGGGATTGCAGCAATGGGTGCAGCAGATGGCCGGTCTCCACCCGTTTCGGGCTTCGTTGGTCTTCTCGTCGTCCATGGCCCAGTACGCCCAGCCGCTGTTGCCCTCCGTGCCCATGCTGGTGGACTTTGTCGATGTGGATTCCGCCAAGTGGACGCAGTACGCACCCGATCACCGCTGGCCCATGTCCTGGCTGTACCGCCGAGAAGGCCGAGAACTGCTGCGCTGCGAGCGCCAGGTGGCGCATTCAGGCGCAGCAGTCCTTCTTCGTGACGCCCAACGAGTGCGAGCTGTTCCTCGGCCAGGCGCCCGAGAGCCGTGGACGGGTGCAGGCCCTGAGCAACGGCGTGGATGCCGGGTTCTTCCAGCCCGATTCGGCCCGGCAGTCGCCGTTTGGGGCCAGCGAAATACCCATCGTGTTCACCGGTGCCATGGACTACTGGCCGAACATCGATGGGGTGTCCTGGTTTGCCAAAGACATGCTGCCTGCACTGCGCCAGCGCTGGCCGCAGGCGCGCTTTTACATCGTTGGGCGCAGCCCATCCGATGCGGTGCGCGCACTGGCCGCGCAAGACGTGGTGGTGACGGGCACCGTGCCCGATGTGCGCCCCTACCTGCAGCATGCCTCGGTGGTGGTCGCGCCTTTGCGCGTGGCGCGCGGGATTCAGAACAAGATTCTCGAAGCGATGGCGATGGGGCAAGCCGTGGTCACGGTCGGTTCATGCGCCGAGGCCATCGGCGCCCAACCCGACCAGGGGCTTGTGCGTGCCGATACCGCGCCCGCCTTTGTTGAGGCGCTGCACGGACTGTTGGCGGATGCAGGGAGATCGCGTCAGATTGGGAACAGAGCGCGCGAGTTCGTGTTGAAGGGATACAGCTGGCAGGCTCACCTCGCAGGCCTGGATGTCCATCTGGGTCGGGTGCCCGTTGCGGAGGCCGGACGTGCTTGATCGCTTGCAACTGCCAGGGCACTGGCGCCTGCCGAGCATCGTTCTTCTGGTGTTGTGGTTGGCCATGCTGGGGATCTACCACCAGACCGCTGGCGGCATGGTGGACATCTGGTCCCGCTCGGACACCTACGCCCACGGATTCGTCGTCCCCCTGATCTCGGCCTGGCTGATCTGGCGCATGCGCCGTGCGCTGCTGGCCATGCGGCCCGAGCCATCGCGTCTGGCCTGGGTCTTGATGCTGGGCGTTTGCCTGGTCTGGTTTGCCGGGCACCTTGTGGCGGTCAACGCAGTCACCCAGCTGGCTTTGGTCAGCATGCTGGTGCTGGCCGTACCGGCCGTGTGTGGCTGGTCGGTGGCGTGGGCGATGGCCTTTCCGCTCGGGTTCCTGTACTTCGCCGTGCCGGTGGGTGACTTCCTGCTCCCCACGCTGATGACCCACACCGCCGATTTCACGGTGCTTGCGTTGCGCCTGACCGGCATTCCGGTGTATCGCGAAGGCCTGCAATTCGTCATACCCTCGGGCTCCTGGTCGGTGGTTGAAGCCTGCAGCGGCATTCGCTACCTGATCGCTTCGCTGACGGTGGGCAGCTTGTTTGCCTACTTGAGTTTCCAAAGCACGCGCAAGCGACTGGTGTTCATCGGTGTGTCTTTGCTGGTGCCGCTGGTGGCCAACTGGCTGCGGGCCTACCTGATCGTGCTGCTGGGACACTTCTCGGGCAACGAGTTGGCCACGGGCGTGGACCACCTGATCTATGGGTGGGTGTTTTTTGGCGTTGTGATCCTGGCCATGCTGTTCGTCGGCGCCCGCTACGCCGACGCCCCGCAGGCGAAGAGGGTTCACCCAGCCTGGGACTTGACCGTTGACGCCACCGCTGGCCGCAGCCGCCTGCAGGCCGGAGCGCTGGCGGCCGTCTTGCTGGTGCTGGTTCTGCCGCTGGGGCTCGAACGCTGGCTGGCGGACAGCGTCATCAAGGAACCGGTGCGCTGGGCGCCACTGGCGCTGCAAAAGCCGTGGACGCTCGTCGATGCGCAGGCCGACCACTGGGAGCCCAGCTTTGCCCATGCCTCCACCGCGCAGCACCTGGTCTTTGCCGACAGCGCGCCGACACCCGTGGGCTTGCACCTCAGCTATTACCGGCAGCAGGACTACACGCGCAAGCTGGTGAGCTCCACCAACACGCTGGTTCGCAGCGAGGACGACCGCTGGGTGCGGGTGGGTGCAGAAGGCGTGCAGACCGAGCTGGCGGGTCGGTCGCTGCGCGTCTGGGCAGAGAGCCTGCGTGACAAACGCGCTGGACTGGTCACATCCGGCCAGCGCCTGCGCGCCTGGCGGTTTTACTGGGTCGATGACAGTTTCACCGCCAGTGATTTCCAGGCCAAGCTGCTGGGTGCACGCTCACTGCTGCGCGCGCGCGGCGACGACGGCGCCATCGTGGTGCTGTACACGCCCTTCGATCCCAGCTTGTCCGAGGTGCAAGGGCGCGACCGGGCCGACCAGGTATTGCGCAATTTCCTGCAGCTCCATGGCCAGGCGCTCGGCACCATGTTGCGCCAGACCCGGGGAGGCACCTGACATGTGTGGCATCTCCGGCCTGTTTGACCCCCAGGGCCTGCGCAGCTTCGACCCGGCCCTGCTGGTGCGCATCAACAACGTGCAGTCCCATCGTGGCCCCGATGAAGACGGGCTGCACCTGGAGCCGGGACTGGCGCTCGGGCATCGCCGCCTGTCGGTGATCGATCTGTCCACCGGGCAGCAGCCCTTGTTCAACGAGGACGGCTCGGTGGCCATCGTTTTCAACGGCGAAATCTACAACTTCCAGGCTTTGGTGCCCGAGTTGCAGGCGCTTGGTTTTCGCTTTCGCACCCGCAGCGACACGGAGGTGATCGTGCATGCCTGGCAGGCGTGGGGGCCGGAATGCGTCCACCGCTTGCGCGGCATGTTCGCTTTTGCACTGTGGGACCGCCACCGCCAGACCCTGTTTCTGGCCCGCGACCGCATGGGCGTCAAGCCGCTGCACTACGCCTGGCTGTCCGATGGCAGCTTTGTGTTCGGCTCCGAGCTCAAAGTGCTCACTGCGCACCCTGCGTTTGATCGCAAACTCGATCCCCGGGCGGTGGAAGACTATTTCACTTTCGGCTACATCCCGGACCCCCGATGCATCTACGGCCATGCGCACAAGCTGCCTGCGGGGCACACACTCACCCTGGTGCGCGGCGAAGCGGCCCGACCAGCACCGCAGCCTTATTGGGACGTTCGGTTCACCCACGACAACCCCATAGGGCTGGCCGACGCCGAGGCCGAACTGCGCGAACGCGTCAGCGAGTCGGTGCGGTTGCGCATGATCGCCGACGTGCCGCTGGGCGCTTTCCTGTCGGGCGGCGTCGATTCCAGCGCCGTCGTCGCCAGCATGGCGCGCCTGTCGGACAAGCCGGTACAGACCTGCTCGATCGGTTTTGACGATCCCCGTTTCAACGAATCCCAATTCGCCCAGCAGGTGGCGGATCGTTACCACACGGACCACCGGCTGGAGGTGGTCGGCAGCGACGACTTCGACCTGGTCGATACCCTGGCCTGGCTCTACGACGAGCCCTACGCCGACAGTTCGGCCATCCCCACCTACCGGGTGTGCCAGATGGCACGCAAGCATGTGACGGTGGCCCTGTCGGGCGATGGCGGCGATGAAAGCCTGGGCGGCTACCGGCGCTACCGCATGCACCTGGGCGAGCAGCGCGTGCGCGGACGGCTTCCGCTGGGTTTGCGTCGGCCCGTGTTTGGCGCGCTGGGGCAGTTGTACCCCAAGGCCGACTGGGCTCCGCGCGTCTTGCGCGCCAAGACCACGTTTCAGGCCATGGCCATGGACGCGGTACAGGCGTATCACCACAGCATGTCGCATTTGCGGGCACCCGAGCGGGCCAGGCTGTTCTCGCCAGCACTGCTTCGTGAGCTCGGCGGTTACCGGTCGATCGAGGTCTTTCGCGAGCACGCCAACAACCTGCACTCCGATGATCCTCTCGCCCTGGTGCAGTACCTGGACTACAAGACCTGGCTGGTTGGGGACATCAACACCAAGGTCGACCGGGCCAGCATGGCGCACTCGCTCGAGGTTCGTGAGCCGCTGATGGACCACGAACTCGTGCAGTGGCTGGCCACCCTGCCCAGCGATTTCAAGATCCGCAGCGGCGAAGGCAAGTACGTGTTCAAAAAGGCGTTTGAACCGCTGTTGCCGCACGACGTGCTCTACCGGCCCAAGATGGGGTTTTCGGTGCCCATGGCGAGCTGGCTGCGCGGCCCGCTGCAAGCACGCATGCGCGAAGCGGTGTTGGGCGAGCGTTTGCGCACCAGTGGCTATTTCAACGCCGAGACGCTCGACACTTTGGTGAGAGAGCATCTGAGCGGCCAGCGCGATCATTCGACTGCGCTGTGGATGCTGATCATGTTCGATGCGTTCCTGCGTTTGCAGGAGCTTCCTGTGGTCAGTTGAACACGGTATTTTTTGGGTTTTTGAACAGGGGTGTGATTTGAGCAAGACAAAGAACGTGGTGCTGGTGGGGGCGGGAAACATTGCGCAGGCGCACGCTGCGGCACTGCGCGAGATTGAAGGCGTTTCGCTGGCTGGCGTGGTGGATGTGAATCCAGCCGCCGCCCGAGCCCTGGCGGCCAGCCATGGGGCCCGGCAGGTGTTTGCCAACGCGCAAGAAGCCATCGCCTCGGGTGCCGACGCTTTCCACGTGCTGACTCCACCCGACCTGCACCTGCAATCCGCCTTGCCCTATGTACAGGCGGGCAAGATCGTGTTGCTGGAGAAGCCGATTGGCGTCAGTGTGGCCGAGTGCGACGCGCTGCGCGCAGCGGCGCAGGCCTCGGGTGCGGTGGTCGGCGTCAACCAGAACCTGATCTTCAACCCGGCCTATGTGCAACTGAAGACGGCGGTGCAGTCCGGGCGTCTGGGCAAGCCGCTGTATGTGGACTATGTGTATGAAGTCCCGCTGCGCCAGTTGGCTGCGCGCCAGTTCGGCCACTGGATGTTCCGGGAGCCGCTCAACATCTTGCTGGAACAAGCGGTGCACCCGCTGTCGCAGGTCATCGACTTTGCCGGCCCCATGGTGGAGCTCAACACCCTGGCGCAAACACCGGTGGAAATTTCGCCCGGTGTCGGGCTTCACAATGCCTGCCAGCTCTCGATGCTCTGCGAGCGCATGCCGGCACACCTGCGTTTTCATGTCGGCGCCAATTTCACGGTGTGCCGCATGACGGTGGTGTGTGACGACGGCGTGGCGGTGGCCGACATGTTCGCCAACCAGTTCCACACCTTGGAGCGCACCGCTTACATGGACCCAATGGACGCCTGGCTGTCGGCGCGCAAGACCGCGCGCCAGGTGGCCCGGCAGGGTTTCGGCGTGCTGCGCGACTACGTTCTGGCGATGGCCAAACTCAAGCCCCGATCCGATGCGTTCTTTCTCGGGATGAAGGGCAGCATCCAGGCTTTTTACAGCGATCTGGAGCAGCAGGGCAGACCGCGCATCGATCTCGATTTCGGTGCCCATCTGGTCGATATCTGCGAGCGCACGGCAGCCGCTTTCAAGCCGTTGCCCGCCCGCGCAGTGCCGGCTGCCACCAGCCCCGAGCCCGCCGGTCCGCTGGTGGCGGTGCTGGGCGGGACCGGCTTTATCGGTTCGTACACCGTGGCGGCGTTGCTCGATCAGGGGTACCGGGTGCGGGTCATGGCGCGCAGCGTGCGCAACCTGCAGGCGGTGTTCCATCGGCCTAGTGTGGAGCTGGTGCCGGGTGACGTCAAGCGCGAAAGCGACATCGAGCGCGTGGTGGCCGGCGCGCGTTTCGTGATCAACCTCGCCCACGGCGGTGGCGGTGCGGACTTCGAGGCGATTCGTGCCGCCATGGTGGACTCGGCGCTGGCGGTGGCCCGGGTTTCGCAGGCCGCAGGCGTCGAGCGTCTGGTGCATGTGGGTTCCATTGCCGGCTTGTATGTGGGCAATCCGGCCGACGTGATCACCGGCTCCACCGGCACCGATCCGCGCCCTGCCACGCGCAACGATTACGCCCACGCCAAAGCGCTGGCCGACGATGCCTTGCTGGCGTTTCACCGTGAAACCGGTTTCCCGCTGGTGTTGCTGCGCCCCGGCCTGGTGGCGGGCGCCGGGACCTCCCCCTTTCATGGAGGTCTGGGCTTTTTCAACAACGATCAATACTGCATCGGCTGGAATCAGGGCACGAACCCATTGCCCTGGGTCCTGGTGAGCGACTGCGCCACCGCCATCTGTTCCGCCATGACGTCACCCGCAGCCAACGGCAAGGCGTACAACCTGGTGGGGGACGTGCGGCCCTCGGCGCGCGAGTACATCGCCCAGGTCGCCGCCGTGACCGGTCGCCCCCTGCGTTTTGTGCCGTCCTCGCCCACGGGTTTGTGGCTGGCCGAAATGGGCAAATGGCTGATCAAGCGCATCACGGGTCGGCGGGTACCACGGCCTTACAAGCGCGATCTGCTGTCGCGCGGGTTGCCAGCCCGGTTCGATATCGCCGATGTGAAGCGCGACCTGAACTGGACGCCCGTCGCGGACCCGGCTGTGTTCCATGCCCAGGCGGTCGCGGTGCACGCGAACTGAAACCAAACCTGGCCGTGACCATGTCCACCCGTGTTCTGCTCCACGCGTTCTCGACCTTTGCACTGGGCGGGCCACAGGCGCGTTTTGTGCAACTGGCCAATGCGCTGGGATCGGGTTATGAACACATCGTCGTGGCCATGGACAACCGGTTTGAAGCGGGCGACCGGCTTTTGCCACAGGTTCGCTGGCGACCCATGAAACACCAGTGGGCCAAAGGCGGCATGCTGGCCAACCGGGGCGAGTGCCGTCGCCTGTTGCGTCAACTGCGTCCGGACCTGCTGTTGTCTTACAACTGGGGCGCCATCGAATGGGCGGCCGCCAACCTGCCTCGGCTGGTCCCCCAGGTGCACGTGGAAGACGGCTTCGGACCCGACGAGGCCCTGGGGCCGTTGCCGCGGCGGGTCTGGACACGGCGGGCGCTCCTGGGCCTGGGGCGTGTGCCCGTGGTGGTGGCATCCAGACGCCTGGAGACCATGGCCCGCGATGCCTGGTGGCTGGCGCCCGACCGCGTGCACTACCTGGCCAACGGCGTGAAGGTGCTCGACCGTGAATCGGACCTTGAAGTCGAGCATGGGGACCGTCCACTGTGCATCGGTACGCTGGCGGGTCTTCGGCCCGAGAAAAACCTGGCCCGTCTGATTCGGGCGTTCGCCGCCGTGCGTGCGCGCTGGCCCGCCCGCCTGGTGCTGGTGGGCGAAGGGCCACAGCGGGCCAAGCTGCAAGCCCTGGCTGAGAGCCTGGGTGTGGCGAACGACGTGGAGTTCACCGGCTACCTCACCAACCCCGGGGTGCGTCTGGCTGAGTTCGACCTGTTTGCCTTGTCATCGGATACCGAGCAGCTCCCCATGGCCTTGCTGGAAGCCATGGCACTGGGCATACCTGCCGTTGCCACCCGGGTGGGCGACATCGAAGCCGTGCTCGCCGGGGTTTCGCCCGCCAACCTGTGTGAGCCGAATGACGAGGCCTTCGAAAAGGCCCTGCTCAGCGCCATCGAGCAACGCCCACAGTGGCCCGATTGGGCGGAAAAGGGGCGCGCCGTGGTCCAGTCAAGGTACGGCGAGCAGCAGATGCTCCAGTCTTGGCAAGACGTTTTTGCCGGCCGACTGAATTGATAGGCTGTCATCCCCGTATGAGAATCCTTCACGTCCTGGATCACTCCATCCCGCTGCACAGCGGCTACACCTTTCGCACGGCGGCGCTGTTGCGAGAGCAGCGTGCGCTTGGCTGGGAAACACACCACCTCACTTCGCCCAAGCAGGGTGCTACCCCGGGCGCGTTCGAGGAAGTCGATGGCCTGGGTTTTTACCGCACCACACCCCCGGTGGGGCGTTCGGCGCGCTGGCCGCTCCTGGGTGAATGGCGACTCATGGCCGCCACCGAACACCGGTTGCG
>PNMN01000002.1 GCA_013823655.1 Comamonadaceae bacterium
CGTGCCGCCCTCAGAGCTGCTGAGAAAGGCCCTGGTGCAGGCGCTGGACACGCCCGCGGTGCAAAAACGGGCGGTGGCCGTCAGGCAGCCATGGAAGAGGCCAAGCGACCGGACACGGCTTTGCCTGCGCATGGGGCAGGAGGAGGCTGCAGCCACGCTGGCGGCGGCAAAGCGGGCCGGGATGAGTCCTGGCGACTACGTGGCCGGTCTGGTAGCGGGCGTGCCCGTGTTGATGAACGGGGGAGGGCGGTCAGACCACATCGCGGCGCTTACCGCCTCGAACGCCCACGTCTCCAACCTCAGCCGCAACATCCACGCCCTCACGCGCTTCTTGAACTTGGCCAGCGTGGAGCAGGCGCGGGTCTACCGCGACATACTCGATACGCTGGACGGGGATGTCCGGCGGCATCTGATGCTCGTGGCTGGCGTGCTGGCCAAATTGGGGAGGGCGGGGAGGTCAACGCGGCAAAGTGAATCCCGGCGGAGGTAGGTCGTCTTCGTCGCAGATCGACCCACCGTCGTCAGCCACGCTTGAAAAGCAACGACTGATCTGCAGCGTGAGGAGCCAGTCGCTGCAGGCGGGCCTGCTAACGGTATGCGCCACCAAGCCGACGTTTGGTTCGGCCACCTTCGACTGCAACCTGCTACGTCACGTAGCGAGCCATCTCGTTCACGATCCGAATCAGGTCGTGCAGCTGGGTTCTTCCCCATGGCGGGTGCGCGCCTGCCTGCGCAACGCACAGGTCCTGCAACCACAGGGCATCGCCCGCCCATGCAGGTTCGCCATCGGGCCACAGTGCTATTGGGAGCCTCTGAACCACAGCACTGAAATCACCAGCGTGACGAATCCATGCCTGCGTGCGTGCAGCCACCGGCTTGAGCCAAGTGCCCTTTATGCTTTACGCGGGGGTCAGTTTGGACATCCATAACCGACGCCACGCAATGGGTTCGCTAGCTTCCAGCGCGGCCGCCGGTATCCGTCGCTGAGCTCAAGCTCTGCGAGCCAACGTGGTCTCCACCCCACGCGGGATAGGGGCAAAGATCGACATCCACCCAAAGACCTTCTTCTAGCGAGCGCCGTACAACTCAGAGGTCGTAGCCAAAGGCCAGTCCCTCGAAATCGTCGATCAGCTCCTGCCTGACCGGACCCGCGGGCAGGGCATCCATCTGGGCGCGGGTCTGGCGCGCCGCACGGCGCAGGGCGTCCACGTCCTTGGCCTGCTGGAGGTGGGCGGTGAACTCCGCCCGGGTCAGCGCGGGTTCGGGGACCTTGGTTAGCGTGTCCTCGGCGCGCAGGATCGGCGAGACGACCGCCTTCTGCCCCCCGACCACCCCTGCCTCCAGGTCGCGGATCTGCTGGCGAAACACCTCGATCATCCGGCTGTTCTCCAACGGCAGGAGCGGCTGGAGGTTGTCGGGGTCGAAGATCGGCCTCAGGGCGTCGGTCGAGAGCGACCGGCTGCCGAGGAAGGTGTCGATGAAGCGGTCCCGCGCCTCGGCGAAGCCGATGTTCGCGTGGTCGAGGTCGATGCCGACGCGCACCGGCGGGCCGTCATGGGCGATCTCGACGAAGATGCGCCGCCCGCGCGAGGTGTCGTTCGCCGCCTTGAAACCGATCCCCAGCGCGGTGACCTCGCCCCGGAGCGCAGCCTGCTGCGGCGAAAGGAGCGCGTCGAGCCAGCGCTGGCGCATGGCGCCGAAATCCTGGCGGAGCGCGATGCGGAACCGGCGGCGGACCGCCTCCGTCCCGCCGGGCTCGGCCATGGCAAGGCCGATCAGCTCCACCATGTCCTGGCGGGTCGCCGCGTCGGGAAGCTGGCCCGCCGGGGTGGCGGCGATCCGCCCCTCGATCCGCTGCCAGAGCGTGCCCGCCCGCGCCCTCGCAGCACCATTGGCCGAGGCGCGGACGATGTCGAAGGCCGCCTGCGTCCCCCGCGCCGCCGCGCGCCGCGCGACATCCTCGAGAAAACCGGGCGCACCCCGCACCCCCTGCTGGCCGAGCAGGGTCCACATCCGCGCCTTCACCTCGCCCACGGCGCGGAAGATGGGCAGGTGGTCGGGCTTGCCCCAGCGGCGGAACGGCTTGTTGGAAAAGAAGAAGCCGAGCGCCACCCGGTGTTCGGGCAGAAGCCCAGAATTGTAGTAGCGCGCGAGGACGTCGCGCAGCGCCACCTTGGTCGCCTCGGGCACCGACGCATCGCGCACGAGGGCCGAGAAACGCGCGAACTGCGCCTTGCGCGCAAGCGCCGCGAGCTCCGAGGCGCTCGGCTCGGAGCCCTTCGCCTTTGGGGGCGTGCCAGGAGGCGCGGCACCCTTCGACCCGCCAGAGGCGGCCCGCAACAGGTCCGCCTCCTCCTCGACCAGCGCAGCCTTGCCCGCAAGGTGCAGGCGGCCCCGGTTTCGCGTGGCATAGGCCTCGAACACCGCCACGAGGTCGTCGAGCAGCTTGCGCCCCTCCTCGGGCGCGAGCGTCTTGCGCCGCGACAGCAGCGACCCGACCGCGTCGGCGACCGGTCGCGCAGCCGCGCCCGGCGGGTCGGTCAGCGCCGCGATCAGCCCCTTGATCGGCCCCTCCGCCATCAGCGGCTCACCTGGGCGATCAGGGCGACCACGCTGATCGCGTCGATCACATGGGCGGTGGCGCCGTCGAGCACCACGTCCCCGAGCGTGCGCAGCCCGAGCTCGGCGATGCGGCCCGCGAGGTCGGCAAGCTCGGGCGCGATCCAGTACATCCGCTCCTCGGCCGCGATGGCGATGGACCCGAGTGCCGCCTGGTCGAGATAGTCGCGGATGTCGATCCCCGCCTCGATCGCCGCAAGCTCGAGGTCGATGGCCGCCGCGACATAGATCGATGCGCCGTCGGTGGGCAGGGCGAGCAGGAGGCCCGCGGCGGCGGTGACGGCGGCGATGGTCTCGATGCGCGCCTTGCGGGCTTTGATGACGGCCTCCATGTGGCCGAACACCTCCTTGCGCGCGCGATTGGCCACGGTCCCGGGCACGCCCGCGCGTTGCAGGATGCGGATCTGGTCCGCGGACAGCGTGTCGAGAAACGCGCGCGTGCGGGGCGTGGTACTGGCCCCGGGCCGGTCCGGGGCCGGGGGCGGCGGGGCCGCGTCGAGCAGGCGGGCGAGGTCCGCGTCGAACTGCACATGCAGCGGCTGCTGCGCCCAGACCGCGCCGTGGCCCGCGTCGGCCTGGGCGATGATCTGCCCGACCCTCTCGGCGCCCGAGGCGGGCAGCGCCCGGTCCTCGGGCGGCGCGGGGGCAAGGCTGACATCGCGGAACACCCGCAGCGCCTCGAACCGCGCCAGTGCGTCCTTCGCCCCGGCGATGGCGCGGTGCATGGCGGCGATCACCTCCTCCTCGGCCGCGCGGACGGGCGTGGGCTCGCCGTCGCGCATCTGGAGGGTGGGGACGGTGGTCTCCGGGCCGTAGCCTTCGGGCACCCCCGCCTGCCCCGGCGCCGTCGCCGCGCGCTTCGCGAGCCTGCGATAGGCCAGAAGCGCCACGGGGTGGCGCTGTTCCACCTCGGCCGCCAGCTGCTCGAAGAGAACCCGCCGTACCCGCATCTCGCGCGCATAGCGGTTGGCGAGCGCGATGTTGGCCTTCGTCGGGCGCAGGTTCTGGATGGCGGGCAAAGTGAACCGCACGATGGCGCTGTACTGCTTCCAGCGGGCGGCGAGCCTCACCGTGTCGGCCAGCACCGCCTCCCGCAGGGCGGGATCCGCGGGGGCGAGCGACAGGGCGGCCGGATCGATCTCGCCCGTCGGATCGGGCTTCCGGGCCGGATCGGCGGTGGTGACCACCACATAGTCGGCGGTCCACCAGCGCGTGAGATCGGCGGTCCGGTCGGCAAAGCGCGCGGCGGCATAGGCGAGCAGGGCGGCCTCGTACCGGCCGAGGACCGTCGTCTCGACCGCGACGAGCTCGGCCCAAGTGCGGCGGCAGTGGGCCTGGGCCTGGCGCACCCGTGCGAGCATCGCGTCGGATTCGTCGGGCTGGCCCTGGTCGCGGTCGAGCGCGCGGAAGATCCGGCCGAGATCCTTGGTCGTCTCCTTCTCGCGCCGCCGCAGCCTTTCCCAGAAAAGCCGCACCGTCGCCTCGCCGCAGCCGACATAGAGCCGCCAGACGAGCTGCTTGACCCCTGCATAGTCGGGGGGGACCAGCACTGCGTCGGAAAGTCCCTGGAACGCGACGTCGATCCGCAGCTCCGGCGCGCCCGGCGCGGGCTGGTGGGCCGCAGGCCGCCAGAGCACGCCCGCCGCCCCGACCGTGCCGCTGGGATCTCCCCCGATACCCATGCCGGCCGCCCCCGCCTCAGGGTGGCGAGGGCTGGGACTGCGCGATCTCGATCTGCGGGCGCCGGTCCACGGGGTCGTCGAAAAGCTTCGCCCCGAGCCGCTCGACAAATCGCTTGGACTCGAGCTCGGCCTGCTCGGCCAGGGCGGTCTGGCGGCGCAGGTCCGTAGCACGGCTCTGCTGCAGGTAGGGCTCCAGCAGGTCGCAGCCGTCGAGGCGCGCCTGCAGTGTGACGCCCGGCACGGGCAGGGTCATCTCGGCCGTGGCGGCGGCGTTCTCGGTCTTGCGGATCGCCTCCAGGAACTCCACCCCGCCGGGGATTTCGGCCACGTTCATCTCCACCGCGATCTCGTCGCCGACGAAATCGAGCACCCGGGGCGTGGCGAAGGTAATGTTGCTGCCGAAGATGCCGAGGAACCGCATCCGGTCCGTCGGGTTGAGCGCGTTCCAGATCGCCGAGCGGAAGAGCGCCTTGTTGAGCGTGAGATAGGCCGCGAGCGCATCCACATCCACTGACGCCTTCGCCAGCGCCTCGGGGCTGAACTCCGCCGCCTCGGACCGCCGGGGGCGCGGGGCTTGCCCCTCGGCCTTGGGCGCCTCGCCGCCCGTGGCAGGGGGCGGGGGCTGGCGGCGGGCCTCCTCGGTCTCCTTCCACTGCTCGTAGGCCGAGGTCAGGCGCTGGAACGCAGGCTCGAACCCGAGGCTGTCGAAGCCCGCATAGGGGATCATGAAGGGCAGGTTGGCGCGGAACTTCACCACTTGCTCGGCCAGGAACGCGGTCACCTGGGCACCGAGCGAGCCGTAGGCGACCGCGCCGTTCAGGACGTTGGACACCTGCGGGTTCGAGCCGCGCACGAGCTGCCCGGCCCAGTCCAGGCTGTTCTCCGACTGCCGGACGAAATCGTTGCAGATGTACCAGAAGGGCGAGGCGACCCGCTCCATCACCACCTGGCGGAAGAGATAGGCCTGCCAGTCCCGGCGCAGGTCCGCCTGGGTCTGGGCATCGGCGTCAAGATAGCCCGGGGTCACCGCCGGGATACCCACCCGCTGGCTCAGCGGCACGCCCGAGGCGGCGTTGAGCCGGGCGATCACATCGCGCACCTGCCCCAGTGCCGCGATCACATCCGTCTCGTAGGGGTTGCCGGAGGCTGCGGGCGCCGTGCTTCCCTCGGCCTTCGGCGTCTCGCACACGCAGGCCGCATCGCAGGAATACTGGCAGATCCGGTTCCAGGCGAGAAAGGTCCGTGCGGCGTCGAAGCCCCCCTTCACCCGCGCAGGCACGAGGTCGTAGATCATCCCCTCGAGCGCGAGCAGCGCATGGCAGCGCACCTTCGTGTCGGGGTCGGCGAGGCTCGCCAGGAAATCGACGCACGGGTAGAGCACGCAGAGCACCGCCCGGTCGAAGCGGTAGCGTGTCGTGACGTCAAAGCCCGCCAGCACCTCGAACGCGTCGAAATTCAGGATCCGGCCCGTGTTGGGGTTGGTGATGCGCCGGGTAGATCGGTCCTCGCGCCCGAACTCCGCCGCCTCGCTCACCTTGGTCTGGACCGAGGACTTGATCCGGCTCGCGGCCTTCTCCGTCGCCTCGTTCACCGACTGGACGGTGTTGCGCCGCGTCGTCTCGGACTGGCTCGACAGGCTGAAATTCGTCCCCATCGACAGGCCGATCTGGGGCACCGCGACGGAGAGGTTGGCGCCGAAGGTCCAGCCGTTCGTCTCCTTGGCCTCGCGCAGCGCGTCGCGGGTGACCTTCTGGGTCGCGATGCTCTCGGAGGTGCTTTCCTGCTCGAAGCTGCTCGTGCTCTCCGACGCGGTCTTGCGGCGGTCCCAGCTGAACACCTCGAGCGTCATTTGCTCCTGGGGCGCGAGCGAGAAGGTGTTGACCAGCATCCCCCGCGCGTAGCCCTTCAGCTGCCAGACCTGCTCGATGGGGACGTGGAGGAGGATGCGCCGGTTCAAGGTCTGGCGCGCCTCGGTGGCGCCCACCCGCTCGCGCGACAGGACCATCCCGGCGGTCACCCGGCCGTCGGCATCGGCGGCGACCGACGCGCTGCGCCGGACCAGGGGCCCCGACACCTCGACCAGGATGTCCACGTCGTCGGTGCTGTCGGGCAGCTGCGCGCGCGCCGTGACATAGCCGTCGCGTAGCGCCGCCTGGCGGTCATCGTCGCTGAGGTCGAGCTTGAGCGTGCCCAGCCCCTCGACCACCACGCCTCGGGCGGGGGTCAGGGCGGCGAGGTCCTGTGGGGTGAAGCGGATGCGCTGGGGCAGATCGCACTTGGAATTGACCAAAGGCACGAGTTCGAGCTCGGCGGGCCGTCCCATGTTGTCCACGAAGGTGCCCCGCACCGACCGCCCGGCCTTGAGGTCGTCGGCGACGTCGCCTAGGCCCGCCAGCGCATAGCGCTTACTGCCCACCGCCACCTCGCCCGCCGACAGAACGCGAGCCACATCGGCGATCTCCACCCGCTCGGGCAAGTCGGGGCTGCTGTCCACCGGATCAGGCCAGGCGCCGACGAAGGGCGAGACGTCGCGCCTGATCTCGGCCATCAGGGTCGGCCCGTCGAGCCCCGCGGCCCGCAACGCCTTGAGATAGCCGGGGTTGGCGACATCGACCGGGATCCCGATCTCGCGCCGCTCGCCATCTTCGTCGATGCGAAGCTCGACAAACTGGTGGAAGGCGTACGTCTCCAATACGTCACCGACGGGCAGAGGTTCGTTACAGTTGGGAAAGCCGTTCAGGAGCGAAAATGTGGCCATCTGAGAAGGTCCTCATCAACAACTGTGCCGCGCGGGGCGAGCGACCATCTTCTGACGGTAGGGGCATGGTAAGTGTCCGATGGTGAGGCAGATGATAGCTATTTCGTCAGTCGCGTCAAGTCGCGCCGACGCGCCGCCCCACTGGGGCACTGGCGCTGTGGGGTGCGAGCCTACCGGGTGTTGGGCCCGGTGCCGGGGGCCATGGACAACCAACCGCAGAGCTGCCCAAAGGCAGGTTTCGGCGCCCGCAGCCATTCGCACGATAATCCTGACCGGCTGCAAGCAGCCTTGAACGGGTACTCACCAGCGAGTGACAAGTTTGCAGCGATTCAGAATGGTGGCCTTCTGATCACCTGAAATGTGCAACGGTTTCGCAGCGGACTGATTCGCGAGGATGTGCGTCGGTAAATAGCTGATCGACTAGCCAGCAACGCTTCCCGAAAACTATCATCGCCCCAGCAAAGCCCAGCTGTGAGCAAACGATTTTTGCGGCATTCAACGCTGGACGAGGCATGAAGGTGAGGCGCCAAACCTCCTGACAACAGTACCGAAATAAAGAAGGTTGCGGCAATTCTTTGGTGTCGACGTCCCGACTGGATTCTCGGCTTGCAGAGGCTTTCAAAGCAGGACCTCGCCGTCGCCTACGCCAAGGTCTTCAAATGTGTCTATAGGTGACGACTCAGGGGCGCTGGGGAAAAATCCGGCAGGGTGATGTTCCCTTGAATATCAGGCAGTACAGATGCCCAAAAGCCCGGTCGACTTCTGCCAAGTCACTGACAAGGTGGCAGAAATCAGCCAGTTCTGGCGTAAAAACTGTCTGGCACGGCGTTCGGTCAGCGGACCTGACTCATGCAGACGTATGAATTGATTCACCTTTTCTGAATACGACCCGGTGGCATGGGTCTTGATGGGTGAAGTGCCTGCACACGGCACAAGGAACCCACCATGTTTGACCTCCCCGACGCGCTCTTGTTGGCGCGAATCCAGTTTGCGTTCACCGTGAGCTTTCACTTCCTGTTTCCAGCGATCACGATCGGCTTGGCCAGCTACCTCGCGGTGCTTGAGGGTCTGTGGCTCAAGACGGGCCGCGAAGACTACATGAACCTGTTCCGTTACTGGATCAAGATCTTCGCGCTGTTCTTTGCCATGGGGGTGGTTTCGGGCATCGTCATGTCCTACCAGTTCGGCACCAACTGGGCGGTGTTCTCCGACAAGGCCGGCCCGATCATCGGTCCGCTGATGGCCTACGAGGTGCTGACCGCCTTCTTCCTCGAAGCCGGCTTCCTCGGCGTGATGCTGTTCGGCATGAACCGCGTGGGCAAGAAGCTGCACTTCACCGCCACGCTGATGGTCGCCCTGGGCACGTTCGTGTCTGCATTCTGGATCCTCTCGGTCAACAGCTGGATGCAGACCCCCACGGGCTACGCGATCAACGCCCACGGGCAGTTCATTTCGGCCGGCAGCTGGCTGGCCATCATCTTCAACCCCAGCTTTCCCTACCGGTTGGTGCACACGCTCTCGGCCGCCTACCTGACCACTGCTTTTCTGGTGGGCGCGGTCGGTGCCTGGCACCTGCTGAAAGACCGCGCCAACCCGCGCGCGCGCCTCATGTTCTCGATGGCCATGTGGATGGCTGCCATCGTCGCGCCGCTGCAGATCGTGCTGGGCGACCTGCATGGGCTGAACACGCTGGAACACCAGCCGGTGAAGGTGATGGCCATGGAAGGCCACTACCAGAGCCACCCGGAAGGCGCACCGCTGATCCTGTTCGGCATCCCCAACAGCGCCGAGGGCCGCGTTGATTACGCGGTACAAATCCCCAAGCTGTCGTCGCTGATCCTCAAGCACGATCTCAACGCGCCGATGGCCGGCCTGGACACCGTGCCGGCGGCCGACCACCCGCCGGTGGGCATGGTGTTCTGGGCGTTTCGCATCATGGTCGGCCTGGGCTTTCTCATGGCTGGGCTGGGCATGTGGAGCCTGTGGGCGCGTGCCCGGGGTCGCTTGTACGAATCAAGATTCCTGCACCGTTCCGCGCTTGTGATGGGTCCTTCGGGCCTGATCGCCGTGCTTGCCGGCTGGATCACCACCGAGGTGGGCCGCCAGCCCTGGACCATCCAGGGCCTCATGCGCACCGCCGAGTCGGCCTCACCCCTGGCGGCACCCGCCGTGGCGGCCTCCCTGGTGGCCTTCGTGGTCGTGTACTTCGCAGTCTTCGGTGCCGGTGTGCTCTACATCCTCAAGCTGATGGCCAAGCCGCCGGTGGTCCACGAGTCAGCACCGCCCAACATCCCCGCGCGCGCCGCCGGCACCACACCCGCTGTGGCTCTTCGGCCCGACGCCCTGGCCATCGAATAAGGGAAACCCCATGAATATCGACCTGACCCTTATCTGGGCCCTCATCATCATGGTGGCCGTCTTCATCTACGTGGTGCTCGACGGTTTCGACCTGGGCATCGGCATCCTGTTCAACACCTTCGAGGTCGGCCACGACCGCGACACCGCGATGAACAGCATCGCACCGGTGTGGGACGGCAACGAGACCTGGCTGGTGATGGGTGGCGGCGGGCTGCTGGCGGCCTTTCCGCTGGCCTACGGCCTGATCTTCTCTGCGCTGTATGCGCCCATCATCGCCATGCTGCTGGCCCTGGTGTTCCGCGGTGTGGCGTTTGAATTTCGCTGGCGCGATCCGGCCCACCGGGGCTTCTGGGACCTCGCGTTCACGGGCGGCTCCTTGCTGGCCGCGTTCTCGCAAGGCGTCATCCTGGGCGCGCTGCTGCAGGGTGTGACCATCAGTGAACGGGCCTATGCCGGTGGCTGGTGGGACTGGCTCACGCCCTTTTCGCTGCTCACTGGCGTGAGCGTGGTGGCCGCCTATGCCTTGCTGGGCGCCACCTGGCTGGTGATGAAGACCGAAGGCGCACTCCAGCGCCAGGCCCGTTCCATGGCCTGGTGGCTCGGTGGCGCCACGCTGGCGGCCATCGGGGCGGTGAGCATTGGCACCCTGTTTCTGAGCGCCGACTACTTCAGCCGCTGGTTGAACTGGCCCAACATCCTGTGGGTGGCCCCGGTGCCGGTCCTTGTGGCACTGGCCAGTGTGGCTTTCGTGCGCAGCCTAAAAGCGGGCCGCGAAGTCGCCCCCTTTCTCCTCACGTTGGGCATCTTTCTGCTGTGCTTCGTGGGCCTGGGCATCAGCGTGTTTCCTGATGTCGTGCCTGGCGCCGTGACCATCTGGGAAGCGGCCACCGACCGCAGCGGCCAGATCTTCATGCTCTGGGGTACAGCCATCGTGCTGCCCATGATCCTGGGTTACACGGCATGGTCGTACTGGGTATTTCGCGGCAAGGTCAACGCTGACGGGTACCACGCATGAAACCCCCTGTTTTCCGTTGGCCCGCCATCACCCCAGCGAGCCCTCACGAGCCGCTGCAGCCCCTGTGGCGCCGCCTGCTCTGGATGGCCGGTATCTGGGTGGCCAGCATCGCTGTGCTGTCGGCGGTGGCCATGGTGCTGCGCTGGGTGCTCAAAACATGAATGCTTCATTCGCCCGGCTGGAGCAGCAGGCGCCTGGCGCCGGGTTGGGCGCGGTGCTGCTCGGTTGGTGCTTCGAAGGCATGCCTCGCTTGCTTGCCCCGTGCGTGGCCATGGCGCGCGCCTATCGACCCGATGAGCAAATCCAACCGGTCGCTTGACTTTTCGCAAGCGCATAACCCCCTCGGGTATCCATACTTCACCCATCGATTGAGAAAAACTCTTGATCGGTTATTTTGATAGTCAACCCAAAAGGAGTTCATCATGGAACAAGTCTTCAGTTTCCCCCGCCTCAACGAAGCCGCCCCCGCTTTCAACGCTAAAACCACCCACGGTGACCGCAGCCTGGCCGACTACAAAGGCAAGTGGCTGATCCTGTTCTCGCACCCAGCCGATTTCACGCCGGTCTGCACCACCGAGTTCATTGGCTTTCAGAAACACGCCGAGACCTTCCGCAGCATGAACTGCGAACTGATCGGCCTGTCCATCGACAGCTTGTATTCGCACCTGGCCTGGACGCAGAACATCCAGGAGAAGTTCGGTGTCGAGATCAGCTTCCCGATCATCGAAGACATCAAGATGGACGTGGCCCGTGCCTACGGCATGGTGCACCCCGGTGCCGCCGACACGCAGGCCGTGCGCGCCACCTTCTTCATCGACCCCAACGGCATCCTGCGCGCCATGGTGTATTACCCGATGAGCAACGGCCGCAGCATCGACGAGTTTGTGCGCCTGCTGCAAGCCATGCAGACCAGCGACGCCAACAAAATTGCCACACCCGAAGGCTGGACACCTGGCTGCGACGTGATCGTGCCGCCGCCCAAGAGCCCCGACGCGATCAAAGCGCGCATGGCCGAAGGCTACAAGACGACCGACTGGTACTTCTCCACCAAGTCGCTCTGACACGCACGTGCGTGGCCGCAAGGCCACGCGCCTTCGGTTTGTCGACAGCCCATCAACCTGCAACAGCGGCGGGGTCTGGCCCACAAGGTCAGTGCCCCGCCCCATGAACACCATGAACACCCCCCGCATGCACATCGAGTCGCATTTCGACCCGGCCACCTCCACCTTCAGCCACATCGTGTGGGACGCGTCCACAGGGCAGTGCGCCCTCATCGACAGCGTGTTGGACTACGACCCCAAATCGGGTCGCACCGACACCGCCAGCGCCGACCGCCTGATCGACCGCGTGGGCGAGCTGGACCTGAGCGTGCAGTGGCTGCTTGAAACCCACGTGCATGCCGACCACCTCTCCGCAGCGCCCTATTTGCAGCAGCGCCTGGGTGGGCTCATTGCCATTGGTTCGCACATCACCACCGTCCAACATGTCTTTGGCAAACTGTTCAACGCCGGCACCGAATTTGCCCGCGACGGCAGCCAGTTTGACCGCCTGCTGGTGGATGGCGAAAGCTTCTCCATCGGCCACTTGCAGGCCCGCGCCCTGCACACACCCGGGCACACACCCGCCTGCATGACCTACGTGGTGCGCGACCATAGCGTGGACCCGATCCGCACCGTCGCCTTTGTGGGTGACACCCTGTTCATGCCCGATTACGGCACCGCGCGCTGCGACTTTCCGGGCGGCAGCGCCAGCACGCTGTACCAGTCCATTCAAAAGGTGTTGAGCCTGCCCGACGACACCGAGCTCTACCTGTGCCACGACTACCCGCCCAGCGACCGCGAACCCCAATGCCTGACCACCGTGGGCGCGCAGAAAGCCGCCAATGTGCATGTGCACCAGGGCGTGTGTGAGTCAGACTTTGTGCAGATGCGCCAGCAGCGTGACGCTACCCTGGCCATGCCGGTGCTGATCCTGCCTTCGGTGCAGATCAACATGCGGGCGGGCCAAATGCCTCCACCCGAAGACAATGGCGTAACCTACCTCAAGATACCCATCAACGCCGTTTGAGCGGTCTCTTGCCCCCTGCCACACACGCCCGCCTGCGCCACCCATGAAATTTCCTCTGGCCCAGTGGTTCCCCATTCTTCAATGGGGGCGCCAGTACAGCGGCGCGCATTTCAGCGCCGACGCGGTGGCCGCTTCGGTGGTCACCCTCATGCTGATCCCGCAGAGCCTGGCCTATGCCTTGCTCGCTGGCCTGCCACCCGAAGCCGGGCTGTATGCCAGCATGGCGCCCCTGGTGGTGTACGCCGTGTTTGGCACCAGCAGCACACTGGCGGTGGGGCCGGCCGCGGTCACATCGCTCATGACCGCCGTTGCGCTGGGTTCGGTGGCGGCTGCTGGCAGCCTGGGCTACGCCACCGCAGCCGCCTTGCTGGCTCTGCTCAGCGGCGCCATGCTGTTTGCCATGGGCGCGCTGCGGCTGGGGTTTGTGGCCAATTTTTTGAGCCACCCGGTCATTTCGGGCTTCGTGTCCGCCTCGGGCTTGCTGATTGCCGCCACCCAGCTTAAGCACCTCATGGGTGTGCCGTTGACCGGGCAGACCTTGCCCGAGCTGTTGCCCAGCCTGTGGCACCACGCCGCTCAGGTGCACGGGCCCACGCTGGCCATCGGGCTGGGTGCGCTGGCTTTTCTGCTTTGGGTGCGCCGCTCGCTCAAAGCGCGGTTGCGCGCCTGGGGCCTGGGTGCGCTGGCCTCGGATGTGATCACCAAGGCGGCACCCGTGCTGGCGCTGGCCGCCACCACGCTGCTGGCCTGGGGGCTGCGTCTGGATGAGGCCGGCTTGCGCGTGGTGGGTGCCGTGCCCGGCGGGCTGCCACCCCTGAGCCTGCCGGTGCTGGACGCCAGCCTGTGGCCCCAGCTGGAGCAGCTCGCCACGGCGGCCTTGCTCATCAGTCTGGTGGGTTTTGTGGAGTCGGTGTCGGTGGGCCAGTCACTGGCCGCCAAGCGCCGCGAACGCATCGACCCCGACGCCGAACTGCGCGCCCTGGGGGCAAGCAACATGGCGGCGGGTCTTACCGGGGGCTTTCCGGTGACCGGTGGTTTCTCGCGCTCGGTGGTCAATTTTGATGCCGGTGCGCGCACGCCGGCTGCGGGCATCTTCACCGCGCTGGGGCTGCTGATGGCCGCGCTGTGGCTCACGCCTGCGCTGCACTATTTGCCGCAGGCCACGCTCGCCGCCACCATTGTGGTGGCCGTGCTCACCCTGGTGGACTTTGGCGCATTCAAGCGCACCTGGCGCTACGCCCGCGCCGACTTCACCGCGCTGGCGCTCACGTTTTCGCTCACGCTGTTGTGGGGCGTTGAAGCGGGCCTGACGGCGGGAGTGGGTGCCTCGCTGCTGCTGTATCTGTGGCGCACGAGCCGTCCGCACATCGCCACCGTGGGCCGGGTGCCGGGCACCGAGCACTACCGCAACGTTTTGCGCCACGCGGTGCAAACGCACCACCGCATCCTGAGTTTGCGTGTGGACGAAAGCCTGTACTTTGCCAACGCCCGCTACCTGGAAGACCACATTGCCGCCGAGGTGGCCGCCCACCCCGCCATTGCCCATGTGGTGCTGCAGTGCACGGCCATCAATGCCATCGACGCCAGTGCCCTCGAAAGCCTGGAAATGATCACGCAACGCCTGAAAGATGCGGGCGTGCAACTGCACTTGAGCGAGGTCAAAGGCCCGGTCATGGACCGGCTGCAGCGCAGCGATTTTCTGAGCCACCTCACAGGGCGCGTGTTTCTCACGCACCACCAGGCGGTCACCGCGCTCATACCGGAACCAACGCAACGCTGATGGGGCGCACAGGCCGTTGTTTTCAAGCGCAGGAGGGCAGGGCATGCCCATCCGAACCCAGAAATTTTGCCGGCGCTTGCGATTTCTCATGGATACCCTGCTGAGTATGTGAAAAATGGGTTGCGTGCTGGTTGAGTTCAGCGCTGGTGCTCCGAATTCACGGCTCACCATCATTTCAAGGAATTTGCACATGAAGAAGCTGATCGCCCTGGGCGCTGCCGCCCTGCTGTTGTCCGGCGTGGCCCAGGCCCAGACCCAGGAACTGTTCGTCAACATCCACAGCGGCAACGCCATGGCACAAGGCGCAGGCCTGGTGCTGGCTGGCCAGGCCCTGGAACAAAAAGCCGGTGTGCGCGTGCTGCTGTGTGACGCCGCTGGCGACATGGCTGTGACGGGCAAGCAAGGCCCCAAACTCAAGCCGCGCGATGTGACCACGCAGCAAATGCTGCAAGGCGTCATCAAGGCCGGCGCCAAGGTGGAGGTGTGTGCGCTTTACCTGCCCAACACCGGCTTGAAGGCGTCGGATCTGATCGAGGGCGTTCAGCCGGCCAAGCCTGCTGACGTGGCGGCCCACCTGCTCAAGCCGGGTGTGAACACGCTGGCTTTCTGATCGGGTGTGAACCCAGCCAACGGCGCCCCGCGGGGCGCCGTTGGTGTTTTCAGGCCTGACCGAAGCTGTCGGGCATTTGCACCGCCACCACGCGGCCCCTAGCCGTGACCACGCCGTCCGCCAGGACCGTGGTTTCCACCACCACTTTGCGGCCTTTGATTTCTTTCACCTGGCCGCGAATCTCCAGCGTGGTCTCCAGCGGCGTGGGCTTCAAAAAGTCCACGTGCAGGGAACCAGTGACGAAGCGAAACGGGGGCAGCGTGTCCATGTCGCGGCCTTCGCTGCGGTACATGGCGGCTGCCGCCGTGCCGGTGCTGTGGCAGTCGATCAGCGAGGCAATCAGCCCGCCATAGGCGTAGCCCGGTACCGAGGTGTGGAACGGTTCGGGCTTGAAGCGGGTCACGGTTTCATCCCCTTCCCAGTAGGTCTTGATCTGGTGACCATGGTGGTTGTTGCTGCCACAGCCGTAGCAGTGCGACACGTTGTCGGGGTAGTGGTCTTGAAAGGCTTTCATGGATGTGCTCGGGGGTGGGTTGGTGAAAAGAACAGGGGGCTGGCTCAAGCCTTCAAGGAAGCAAGCCGAGGGCTGCACGCAACTGCGCGTCGGTGGTGGCGTGGTTCACCGCGCTCACGCGGCCGCCTTGCAGCGCAATCAGTGCCACCGCGCCGTCTTGCCGGGGCCAGTCGGCCAGCAGCGCCTCGTCCAGCACCACACCCACCACAAACGGCATCTCACGCAGCGCGGGCAGGGCAAAGGTGCGGGTCACGAAACCGGGCATACGGCTCATGTCGGCCAGGTAGACGGCCTGGCGCGACGCCAGGAACCCCGCCGGCTGATCGGCCAGTGCAGTCTGCATCAGGTTGGCCGCTTTGCGGCCTGCCGCAAACAGCACCAGTTTCGTGTCAGCGCCCACCGTCCATATCTGGTCGTGCTGGTCTTTCAGCGCCAATTCGGGAAATGGTTGGCCGGCCTGCGGTGGGGCTGCTAGCGCCAGCGCGGGCCAGCTGAGCAACGCAGCCAGCAGCAGGGCGGTTGGTGTCACAAGGCGGCGAATTTTTCTGATTGGCATGAGGGGGCTCGATTGGGTTTCAGTTGACGGGGTTGGCATGGCGGCAGGCGCTGGCGCTGTCGTCCGTGTTGACGAGGTGGTTGGCCATGTGGGCAAAGGTGTCGATCAATGCTTCGCGCAGCGCCGCATCGGCCACCTGTTCGGTCAAGGCCTGGGTCATGCACAGCATCCATTCGTCGCGTTCAACGGTGCCGATCGCGTAGGCGCGGTGGCGCATGCGCAGGCGCGGGTGGCCTTTTTTCTGGCTGTACAAGGGTGGGCCACCCAACCAGCCGGAGAGAAAGTCAAACAGGCTGTCGGCACTGCCGGCCAGGCTTTCGGGGTGCATGCGGCGCACGGTGTAGGCCTCGGGCAGCTCGTCCATGAGCTGGTAGAAGCGCTCCACCAGGCGCCGCACGGCGGGGGCGCCGCCCAGCGCCTCGTAAGGCGTTGTGTCGGTGGGCGCGGTGCGTGGTGTGTTCATCGGTATTTCCTCAGGTAGGCACCCTCAAAGAAGCGTTTGGCCCAGTGAAACAGGCGGCTGGAGGGCAGGATGATCTGGCGCCGCGCGTTGCGAAACACCAGGGTGCCGCGGTCGATGGCGTCGATGATGCAAAGGAGTTCCACCTTGAAGGTGGCGGTGGCCGCTTCACCGCGCAGGCCTTTGAGCAGGTTGTCTGCGGCGGCAGCGGCCTGCAGGTCGGCCATGTGGGCTTGTTTGGGCATCCAGTCGGGGCCGGGGAAGCTGCCCGAATCGCCCACCACATACACGTGTTGTGTGCCCTCCACGCGGCATTGGGCGTCGGCCTTGAGCAGACCCCCGGGGGACCGCGCCAGCTCGGTCTGGTCAAACCAGGCGTTGCCGGTCATGCCGGGCATGAACAAAATGAGATCGGCCGGGAACGAGCCGCCTTCGGTCACCACGCGGTCGGCGTCAAAGCGCACCAGCTTGTGGCCCAGCCGGGTCGCAATGCCGCGGCGCGCCATTTCGGCCAGCAGGTGTTGCACCGCCTTGGGCCCCAGGCGGCTGCCTGGCTCCTTGGAGGGGTTGAAAAACACGATGTCGAATTGGTTGCGCCGGCCTTCGCGCTTGAGCTGTTCGTCCAGCCCAAACAGGAATTCAAACATCGGCCCGCCGCGCACCGCGCTGGGTTCGTTCGGGTTGCCAGCAAAGCCCACGGCTATGGTGCCGCCGGACAAGGCGCGCAAGCGCTCGCGGATGCGCTCTGCCGCGGCGATGCCTTCGCAGGGCGTGATGGCGTGTTCAATACCCGGCAGCTTTTTGATGAAGCGCCCGCCGCTGGCGATCACCAGCGCGTCGTTGCGCAGCTCGCCGGCCGTGGTGAGCACCACCCGCCCGCCATCGCGCAAACCCGTGACTTCAGCGGTCTTGTGTTGAACGTTCATGCGGGCAAAAAAACGGTCCAGTGGCACCACCAGCTGCTCGCGCGTGCGCAGGCCTGACGGTATCCAGATGATGCCGGGCAGGTAGTGCAGTTCGGCACGTGGCGCCACCAGGGTGATGTGGGCGTAGGGGTCGCGCTCGCGAATTTCGCGCACGGTAGACAGGGCGCCAAAGCCCGCGCCAACAACGGTGATGTGAGGGGCAGCTTGCATGGTGTCAGGCTCCTTGTAAAGCCAGGGTTGGGGTAGGGCGCAAAGCCTCGGCGCGGGCCAGAAAGTCGTCGCGCGAAAGGCCCGCAAACAGCGGGTGCCACAGGCGCTGCTCCAGCACCGTGCTCACCGCCCGGGCGCGGCGTTCGTGGCTGGCAAAAAGCAGGGTCTCCAAGGGCAGCAAGAACACGCCTTGTTTCACGCTGTCCCACAACGCTTCGGGTGCTGCGGGGTAAGGCTGGTGTGGACAGGCGTCCACCGCCAGCAAGCCACCGCAAAACAGGCGGTCGCGCCAGGCGAAGCTCAGGCAGCCCAGCGTGTGACCGGGCGTGGCCAGCACGCGCAGGTGCTCGGGACCCAAGCACAGCGCGTCGCCATGGACGGCCCGCTGTGTGCCTGGTGCCCCGTCGCCCTGCACCAGCGGTGCGCCCAACCGGGCCAGCAAATTCCGCTCGACACCGCTGGCGTCGTGGTGGTGGGTGCGCAGCACCCAGCGCAGCCGCAGGTCGCGCTCGTTCAGCAAGGCTTGCAGCACCGGCAGGTCGCGGCCATGGGGGTCCACCAGCACCGCTTCCCGGGTCTCCAGGTCGGCCAGCAAATAGCTCAGCTCTCCGCTGTGGGCATCGTGCAAGATGTGAAAGTGCATCGGTGAACCCGGGTGTTAACCCGCTGCGCTGCCATCCTCGCCAATCAGCAAGGTGGTCTCAGTCAGGTAATGGTGAGGTGGCACCAGCAGGTTGGTGGGGGCGGGTTTGTTCTTGAACACGCGCCCCGCCAAGTCAAAGGTGGAGCCGTGGCAGGGGCAAAAGAAACCCCCCTTCCAGTCGGCAGGCACGCTGGGGTTGGTGGTGCCTTCGTTCAGGGTCACGGGCGAGCAGCCCAGGTGGGTGCAAATACCCACGGTCACCAGCACCTCGGGCTTGATGGAGCGGTGCGTGTTGGTGGCGTAAGGGGGTTGCTGCTTTTTCTGCGAATCGGGGTCTGCCAGGTCGGTCATGCCGTCCAGCTGCGCCAGCATCTCGGGCGTGCGGCGCATCACCCACACCGGCTGGCCGCGCCATTCAACCACCTTGACCTCACCGGGGGCGATGTCGGCAATGTCGATCTGCACGCTGGCACCCTGCGCCTTGGCGCGCTCGCTGGGTGCAAAGCTGGCCACAAACGGCACCGCCACCGCGGCGGTGGCGGCGCAGCCCATGGCGGTGGTTGCCAGCAGCCATTGGCGGCGTTCGGCGTCGTGCGTGCCCGCGTCGGGACTCGATGCGGGGAAGGCGGGGGCGGTGAGCGGGTGAGCCATGGAATCCTCCAGTTGAAAACATGGTGGGCCTTGGTGAACCCACTGCGTTCACCCCTCCAAGAAACGTGCCACACCCCAGGCCGCAAAAAGCCGTTTGAAATCAACGCGCCCACGCTGCATGGACCGGCAAGCCCCCTGCCAGACCCGGTGATTTGTGCCATAAATGGCAGCTTGTGGCAGTGCACCCTACACTGCTCCTCTATGCCAGAGGAGTCTCCATGAAGCTGTTGCCCGAACTGACCGACTTTCTTGAAGGACTGAGCGAACCCCACATCCTGTTCGATGCGCAGTACCGCATCCTCGCGGCCAACGCCGCCTACCGCCGGGCCTTCAGCCCCGATCGCAGTGTGATCGGACGCACCTGCTACGAGGTGTCGCACCGCTTTCAGGTGCCTTGTGATCAGGCAGGCGAGTCGTGCCCGCTGGCCCAGGCCCGCGCCTCCGGCCAGCGCGAGCGCGTGCTGCACCTGCACCACACGCCCAAGGGCGAGGAATACGTGGACATTGAACTCACCCCGCTGCGCGATGCGACGGGTGAACAAGCTTTTTTTGTCGAAAAAATGGCGTCTTTGAAGGTGGCACACAGCCGCTCGGTGGCGCGTGGCCTGATCGGGCGCAGCCCGGTGTTTCATCACATGCTGTCGCTGGTGGCCCGCGTGGCGCCGTCCATGGCCACGGTGTTGCTGCTGGGCGAGTCGGGCACGGGCAAGGAACTGGTGGCGCAGGCCGTGCACGATGCCAGTCCACGCGCCAACAAACCCCTGGTGGTCGTGGACTGTTCCAGCCTGCCGGAGACCCTGTTTGAGTCCGAACTTTTTGGCCACGAGCGCGGTGCCTTCACCGGCGCCAACACCAGCAAGGCCGGCCTGGTGGAGGCCGCCAGCGGCGGCACCCTGTTTCTGGACGAAGTGGGTGACATTCCTCTGCCCATGCAGGTCAAGCTGTTGCGCCTGCTGGAGTCGGGCACCTACCGCCGCGTGGGAAGCACCGAACTGCGCCATGCCGACATCCGTGTGGTGTCTGCCACCCACCGCGACTTGGAGCGCTTGGTCGGCGAGGGACGCTTTCGGGAAGATCTGTACCACCGCCTGAGCACATTTCCCATTGCGCTGCCACCGCTGCGTGAGCGGCGCGACGACATCGCGCTGCTGACCCAGGCCTTGCTGGCCCGGGTGGCGCCCAAGCGCGCACTGAGCGTGGCACCCAAAGCCCTGGCCCTGCTGGCCGAGCAGCCATTTCCGGGCAACGTGCGCGAACTGCGCAACCTGCTGGAGCGCACCACCCTGATGTGTGACGGCGAGCGGATCGAAGCGGAGCATGTGGCGCAGGCGCTGAATTCGGGTCGGCGCAGCGCGGGGCCGGCACCTGTGTCGGCACCGGCTGCCGCATCTACCGCACCCGTCACTGCCACCTCCGTCGGCCCAGGTGCGCCTGAGCCGACCGCGCCATCGCTGCAAGCGCTGGCGCTGGCCGCGCTGCGCGAGCGGGTGGCCTCGCACACCGGAAGCCGCGCGGAGCTGGCGGCGGCCCTGGGTATCAGCGAGCGCTCGCTCTACCGCAAACTCAAAGCCCTGAACTGAGCTTAGCCACGGCGGGAAGCTCCGGCTGCTTCAGGGCTTGGCGCGAGCGACGAGCCGCGTCACATGCGCCAGGCCCTGGTGTCCCGGGCCTTCGTCCAGCGTCACCTCTCCCTGCCACGACAGCAGCTCTTCGAGTCCTGCAAAGTCCTCGCTCAGCAACTCGGGTGTGTAGAGCATGGCCGCGTCTTTGGGGCCGCCGCTGCGGTGTTGCAACTGCTGCGGGTGAAAGCTCTCCAGAATGAGCAGGCCACCGGGCCTGAGTCCAGCGGCCAGCCGCCGGTGCGCAGCCGCGCGGATGGCGATGGGCAGGTGCACGAAGGTCAGCACCACGGCGTCCACGCTGGCGGGAGCGGGCGCCCAGTCGGTCAGGTCGCCGAGCACGGTTTGCAGGGCCACGCCACGTTCAGCCGCAAGGGCCTGTGCCTTTTCCAAGCCGACGGCCGAACCGTCCATGGCGGTCACGCGGTGGCCCTGCTGCGCCAGCCAGACGCCGTTGCGGCCCTCGCCGTCACCGGGCACCAGCACATCGCAGCCCGGCTTCAGGCGGTGGGCCTGCTTCACCAGAAATGCATTGGGGGCGGTGCCGTACTTGAAGCCGTCGACTGAAAAGTTTTGATCCCAGAAGTTCATGCGGTAGTTTACTTTTTGGACGGAGACGTTGCGGTGGGCAGGTCGGCGTAGTAGGCGGCCAGCGCGTCGATTTCGCTGCGCGTGAGCTTCTTGGCGAAGGCGCTCATGCCCTTGGCCGCGTCGTTGGCGCGCACGCCGCTCTGGTAGTGCAGCAGGGTGCGGGTGACGTACAGCGGGTTCTGCCCGGCCAAGGCCGAGGCTTCGAGCTTGCCGCCCTGGCCCTTGACGCCGTGGCAGCTGGCGCAGGGCGTTAGCAGGCGGGCCGGGTCGCCCTTTTTCACCAGCTGTTCGGCCGTCAGACCTTTGCCACCGGCGATGGGTCGAGGTGTGCCGTCGCCCTGCGGCGCGGGCTGGGCGGCGTAGAAGGCCGATACGTCGGCGATCTGCTGCGGCGTCATCATCACCGCGATGTCGTGCATCAGCGCAGCGCCCCGGTTTTCACTGCGCAGGCGGCTCTGGTAGTCCAGCAGCATCTTGGCGGTGTAGGCCGCCATCTGGCCCGCCAGGTGCGGCCAGTTCTGCGTCGGCGCCACGCCGGTGTCGCCGTGACACGAAGCGCAGAACAGCTGCTGGTTGACCACACGGCCACGCTCGGCGTTGCCCGCGGGCAACGCCGCGAGCGCGCCACGCAGGGTGGCGGGCGTCCAGGCTTTGGCGGCGGGCGCGGCGGCGTGGTCGGCGGCCTGCGCCGGGGCCGCTGCGAAGCCCATGAGCAGGCCGGTGGCGGTGACGGCCAGCGCGGTCAGGCCGCGCGCGAACCAGCCGTCGGTGGCCGCAGTCAGTTCTTGCAGATAAGGATCGTATTGCATGTGCGTTCCTTCAGGCAAAGCAATCGGCGGTGAAGGTGCGCAGCCAGGCCTGCTGGTAGCGCGCGCCGAGCTTGATCTGTGCCGGCGTAGCGTTCAGCGGCAGGTAGCGGCCCTGGCCATTGATGCGCGCGATCTTGCCGTCGACGATCTTGAACACGTCGGCCACGAACAGGCCGTAGTCCTTGCCGGCGAGCGCGTAGCAGGTGTTCTCCCACAGCGGCTCGGGGGCCTTGCGCCCGGCGAGTTCTTCGACGATGGCGCGCGCCACCACCTTGGCCTGGGTGTTGGCCGAGAAGCCGCTCTTGGGCATGGCATCCGCAATGCTGGCGTCGCCGATCACGTACACGTGGGGCTGCAGCGTGGAGGCAAAGGTGCGGCGCTCCACCGGGCAGAAGCCGCTGGCGTCTGCCAGCCCCAGGGTCATGGCAACCTGGCCGGCTTTCATGGGCGGGATGACGTTGATCACGTCGGCCTGGATGGTTTCGGCCTCGGTCTCGATGCGCATCTGTTTGGCGTCGATCTTGAGCGTGCGCCCGCCGTCCTTGCCGCGCACCCAGCTGAGCATGCTGGTGCCCGCGTGCTGCTTCACCTCTACCTGGCCTTGCATCTTCTTGGCGTAGTCGGCGGGCAGGTTGAAGTTGTAGAGCCGGTTCCAGCCCAGCATCATGGTCTCGTCGGTCACGAAACTGTCCTTCGGGTCGACGATGATGACCTTGGCGCTCGGGTTGTGTTTCGCGAACCACTCGGTCATGAGCGCGGCGCGCTCGTACGGGCCGGGCGGGCAGCGGTAGGGGTTGGGCGGTGCGGCCAGCACGAAGGTGCCGCCGCGCCGCATGCCCTGCAGCTGCTTCGCGAGCAGCGCGGTCTGCTCACCGGGGATCCAGCCCGAGGGCACTGCCGTGCGGGCGACGGCCTCGCTGTAGCCGACGTAGGCGCCGTACACCAGCTGGATGCCGGGCGAGACGATGAGCTTGTCGTAGGCGATCTTCTGCCTGGCCGCGGTGCTCACGCTGCGCGCGACCGGGTCGAAACCGGTCACGGTGTCGATCAGCACCTGGATGCCGTACTTCGACTTCAGCACGTCGTAGCTCACGTTGAGTTCGTCCATCGTCGCGTGCCGGTTGAGCACTTCGGACGAACCGTAGGGGCGCACGTAGACTGGGTTCTTCTCGATCAGCGTGACCTTGAGCGCCGGGTTGAACAGCTTGAGGTACTTGGCCGCGGTGGCACCGCCCACGCCACCACCGACGATGACGATATGGGCGGCGTTCTGGGCAAAGGCCAGCGAAGGCGCGGCGGCCACCGACAGCAGACCCAGGGCCTGGGTCAGCCACGCGCGGCGGGAGGCGTTGCATTGCGGCTGCTCCATCACTGGGCTCCTTTCGAGGCCACGGGGGTGGCCACGGTGGTGGTCAGGGGCGGCTGGGCGGCGAAGAATTCGCCCATGCCCTGCAGCTCGGCGTCGGTGAAGCCCTTGGCCACATGGCCCATGAGCGTGGCCGGGCGCCTGCCCACGCGGAAGTCGGTCATGGTGCGCACGAACTGCTGCACCGGCATGCCGGCCAGCGGCATGAAGAACTCGTCACCGAGCTGGCCGTGGGTGCCGTGGCAGGCGGCGCAGCTGTGCGCCATGGTGGACGCCAGCACCGGCGCCGGGTTGGTGGCGGGTGTCACCGCGGGTGGCGTGGGAGCCGACGCGGCGGCGGGAGCAGACGTCGCCGCCTTGGGCGCCGTCTGCGCCACGGCCTTGACCGCCAGCGAGGCGGCCACGGTGGCGCCGAAGGCCACCACCAAGGTCCAGCCCAGCACCTTGCGCAGGGCGGCGGCGTCGGTCCGCGCGGCAGAAGAAGTGGAGATGTGTTTCATGTTCAGCGCGCCCAGACAAAGAAGCCGACGGCGAAATACAGCACGGTCCAGCCGATCAGCAGGCCGACAGACCACTGGCCGATGCGGGTGACGGTGGCGCTCGGGGTGTACAGGCCTTTGCTCTGCCCGGCCTGCCAGGCCACGGTGAGCAGGTAGGCCAGTGTCACGCCGCCGACCACGCCGAAGGTGGTGAAGAACAGGCCGGTGCTGTACCAGTCCATGTTGATCTTGTAGTCCATGGCGTTGTAGCCGTGCGTGCCCAGCAGGGTCACGAAGCGCAGCATCTCGCGCGCGGCGCCCACCACGATAAGGCCCACCGCGCCGGCGCCGAAGATGGCGTAGCCCCAGACACCGCGGTCGATTCGATCGCGCAGCACCAGCGGCAGGGCGACCACGGCAGCCAGCGCGACCACCGCCATCAGCAGCCAGACCGAACTGGCGAACCAGGCCATCTTTTCGGGCAGCGTGGCCATCCACAGCGCGCCGATCAGCACCGACACCACGCCGCCGATAAGCATTAGGTTCTGCGCCAGGCCGCGCAGCCAGCCGAGGTAGGCAGCATCGGTTTCCTTCGCGCCTTGCAGGTAGCGGCGGTAGCCGTAAAGCCACGCGCCCGTCACCGGGGCCGACAGCGCGATGAAGAACAGGAAACGCGGCAGGTGCCAGTAGTGCAGCGAATGGCCGTCGGGGTTGACCACGTCCTTAGGCGCGTACCAGGCCATCCAGTGTTCGGGAAAGAGCATCTGGTTGGTGAGGCTGTGCACGATGAAGCCCACCGCCAGCAGCAGCGCGATGGACAAGACCATCCAGATGCCGCCCCGGCCGCCGTCGGCCACGATGTCATGGTTCTTCCAGTAGAAGGCGTACATCGCGATGTAGCCCAGGATCAGCAGCACGATGAAGCCGATCACCCACCAGGCCGAGAGCACGTTGGACGTGTACCAGAACGGGTCGTACACCACCTGCACAAAGAGCAGCGGCGCCACGCCGATGACGATGGCGACCGAGACCGCGATCTTGGCGGTGACGAGCATGGCCTGGGCCAGGCGGCGCCAGTGCAGGCTGGGGCTGAAGGCGCCACGCAGCGTGAGCGTGGCGGCGCCGAGCATGACCTGCACAGCGGCAATGTGCAGTGCGAAGGTGAGCACACCCAGCACCAGGAAGACCAGCGGGTGCGAGGGCACGCCGGCGGGGTCGCGCAGCGCGTAGAGCATTTCAGGGGTCATGGTCTTACTCCTTGGCCACGGTGGTGGCGGCCTGCGCGGTGTTCACCGCAGCGGCCGGTGACAGCGTGAGGATGAAGCTCGCCAAGGCGCGGGCTTCCTCGTCGTTGAACGGGATCTGCGGCATGTACAGCGTGTTGCCGCCCGAGAGCGCGGCCTGCAGGTACTCGGCCACGTCGGCCTCGGTGTGGCTGCCGGGGAAGTAGTGGCGCAGCGGGCGGATGCCGGTGCTGCTGAGCGAGTGGCAGTTCGAGCAGGTGTTGAGCGCCAGCAGGCGCCCGGCTTCAACGCGGTTGCCGTCGTCGATGGCGCGCAGCGCCTCGGGCACAAACACCAGGGTCTTCAGAAAGCCGTGGGCTTCGATGGTCGGGATCTCGGACTTCACGCCCATACCCGGCACGTCGCGGCCGATCACCTGGTTGGAATACACGTATTGACCGGCCACCCAGGGCTTGCGGATCGATTCGCGCGCCACCTCTTCGGGCCAGAGGCCGAAGACCAGGATCGCCACCGTCATCACCCCGGCCACGCCGGAGACCAGCGCGCGCGGCTGCACCAGCGTGAGCACGAAGTAGGCCAGCGTGCCGGCCACCACCGTCATGAGTGCCATGGGGAAGTGCGCCGGTAGTCGGTTTTGCAGCACCACCTCGGCCGTCTCGGGCAGCGTGGACAGGTACCACTGAAACATGGCCGCGCCCGTCAGTGTGGCCACAATGCCCAGCCAGGCCAGCTTGCCGGCGATGGCCTTCTTGAGCGCGAGGTCCTTGAACTGCCCCGCCACGATGCCGCCGACCACCGCCGTCATGGTGAACATGAAGGCGGTGCGCATGCCCAGCTGGGCGAAGGTGTTGGGACCGTAGAAGGCGTTGAGCACGCCGCCGGTCTCGGCCCATTCGGCCTTGCCCGGCCACATCATGAAGCTCAGGATGCCCACGATCACCAGCATGGTGGTGTAGGAGGTGAGGCCAAAGATGACGGCGATGCGGGTGTGGGTCTTCACGTCGACCTTGCCGGCGAGATACACCAGCATGTAGACGCCCACCACCTCGATCACGAAGAACACCCACTCGGTGGCCCACATCCAGACGAAGCTGTGGATCAGCGCCGAGATGCCGCGCGGGCTGGCCACCGTGGTGGAGAACCAGATGCCCGGCCCGGTGATGGAGCCCAGCACGTAGCTGAACACCAGCAGGAACAGGCCGTAGCGGCGGATGAACTCCAGCAGCTCGGGTTTGTGGTGGCGGTGCGCGTGGTTGGCGAGCCAGGCGAAAAAGATCGCCGCGCCGACCGAGGTGTGGGAAAACAGCACGTGGATCGTGGCAATGAAGCCGACGATCCAGCCGCTGCCCACGCCGGGTTCGAACCAGGTGGGATACAGACCAATCATGTCCATGAGCTTTGTCGTCCTCTATGCAGTCGTTGTGGGCCGTCTGTTGGCCCGCATCAACGGGCTGACAGCAGTGAAACGTCTACAAGATGCGTGCCAAGCGCTTGGGTACAAAAAAAGCGAATGAATTCAACGCTTCGAACGATTTTTGTAGGCCGCCACCAGGCGCTATTGGCAGCGCCGAACAGCCAACGGCTGACAATGAACTGCCATTTTCGGCAGTTGTGGCGACGTGTCTGTCCGCGCCAAGCACCCCAAGCGGGTGCACACAACCCAATACCGGATGAACCTTTTTCCCCGGGCTGGTCGCTGGATCCTGGCCTCTGGTGGTCCGGCTCAGCCAGGAAGATCTCCCGTCTCGGCATGGCCGGGTGCTCGACAGCGGTCGGGGCCCTTGTTTCCCCAGGCCAGCGTTGAGCCCTCATATCGCCCAAAGACCCGCCCAGGCATCGGTTGCATTCGAGAAGATCCAAACCGACAAGGCGGGAGATGGCCAAGGGATATCAGCCTGTGTGGGTTGTGTCAGGCTCGGCCGGTCTCATGAGCGTGCAGTTTCGGCTCGCCTCCCTTTGCGGCAGTTGGCTGGGGGTGGGGGTGGGTTGGGGACCCGTCGCAGAGCCGATGTCCGTTGCCCAGCCCTGACCATCAACACCCTGGCTCAGAGGCTGCGTCCTTCGCCCGCTTCTTCCAACGTCTGCCCATCGCGGATGTGGTAAATCCGCTTGAAGGTGGGGATGATCTTTTCGTCGTGCGTCACCACAATGATGGCCGTTTGAGCCTGCTGCGCCATCTGGTTCAGGATGCGCATCACGCCCAGTGCGCGCTCGCTGTCCAGCGGTGCCGTGGGTTCGTCGGCCAGTATCACGGGTGGCTTGTTGGCCAGCGCGCGCGCAATCGACACGCGCTGTTGCTCGCCGCCCGACAGCTGCGAAGGCTCTGCGTGGGCGCGGTGCTGCACGTCCAGCGCGGTCAGCAGTTCCAGTGCGCGTTCGCGCGCCCGGGCATTGGACATGCCAGCCAGCATGGGCAGCAGGGCCACGTTGTCGGTCACGTCCAGAAACGGAATGAGGTAGGGCGCCTGGAACACAAAACCGATGCGGTCGCGCCGCAGCTCGCGCAGGTCTTTCACCTTCCAGCCGTTGTCGTAAATCACGTCGTTGCCCAGCGTCATCCTGCCGCTGGTGGGCTCGATGATCGCGCCCAGGCATTTGAGCAGCGTGCTCTTGCCTGAGCCCGAAGGCCCCACCAGGCCCACCACCTCGCCGGGGGCCACCTGCATGTTCACGTGTTTGAGCGCCTCCACGGCGGTGTCGCCGTGGCCATAGACCTTGCGCAGGCCCTCAATGAGGATGCCGCCTCGGGTAGGTGTGTTCATGGGGTTCATCCAATCGCCGCGCCGGGGTCCACCTTCAGCGCCACCCGTATCGCCAGGGTGCTCGCCAGGGCACAAATGACCAGCGTGGCCACCAGGCCAGTCACCGCGTCGCCCGGCAGCAGCAACACAAACTTCGGAAAGGCCGGCGCCCAGAACGTGGCCGCCACCTTGCCCACCGCAAAGCCGATCAGGCCCAGGCCCAGTGCCTGCTGCAAGATCATGCCGGCGATGGTGCGGTCTCGTGTGCCGATGAGCTTGAGCACCGCAATTTCGCGCAGCTTGCCCATGGTCATGGTGTAGATGATGAACGCCACAATGGCCGCGCTCACGATGGCCAGAATCACCAGAAACATGCCGATCTGCTTGGCCGAATTGGCGATCAGCTTCACCACCAAAATGTCTTCCATGCCGTCGCGCGTGTACACGCTCAGGTGTTTCCAGCGCCGTATCGGTTCGGCCACCTGTTCGGGGGTGTAGCCCGGTGCCAACTGCACCAGCACCGCGTTCACGCTGCGGCTGCTGGTTTGCAGGGCTTGCACCGCTTCCAGCAGGCCAGGGTTGCCCGGTCGGTTGAAGGCCGGGTTGGCGGCGGTGCGCGCGCGGTCGTTCACGATGGCGTCGTTGTCTTTCAAAAACTGCGTTTCCTGCGCGTCTTTCATCGGCACAAAGAGCATCGGGTCGCCACCCGACGACACCATGCGCCGCGTCAGCCCCACCACGGTGTAGTCGTGCCGGCGTATGCGCACCCTGTCGCCCAGCGCAAAGCCGGTTTTCACGTCAGCCACCGCCTCAAAGTGGTTGCGGGTGTGGTGCCGCCCCGCCACCAGGTAGCCCGGCGCGCCGGGCATGCCTGGCTCCATGCCGACCACCATCACGCGGTTCTCGCGGCCCTTGTGTGCCACTTGCATGGTGAAGTAGGTCACGTTGGCCGCTGCCCCCACACCGGGCATGCCGCGCACGCTCTTCACCACATCGTCCTTGATGCTCGACGACTCTGCGTAGGGCCCTTGCGTGTCTTTTTGCACCACCCACAGGTCGGCGCGGCTGTTGGCCAGCAGTGCATGCGCGTCGTCCACCATGCCGCGGTACACGCCGGCCATGGTCAGCGTCACGCCGATCAGCAGCCCCAGGCCCAGCCCAGTCAGCACGTACTTGCTCCAGCCGTGCAGGATGTCGCGTCCCGCCAGGCTGATCACTTGGCGCCTCCTGTGGGCACCAGTTGCTCCACCACCGCAATGCGGGCGTCGGGCTTCAGTGCGCTCTGGCTGTACAGCACCACCGTGTCGCCTGCATTGAGGTCGACGTCCTTTGGCCCGCTCACCTGCACCGAGCCATCCAGCCCCTGAGCGCCCAGCGTCACCGGCACAAAGGCCAGCGTGCCATCGTCTAGCCGCCACACGCCGGTCTTGCCCTCGTGTTGCACCACCGCTGCGTTGGGCAGCAGCAGGCTCTCGGCCGTGGCGGGCAGCGTCAGCGTCACCTCGGCCATCTCGCCCACCGACAGGCCCGCAGGCAGGGTGTCAAACGCCACCATCGTCAGCCGCTCTTCGGTCACGCTGTCGGCCAGCAGTTCGACCCGCGCCACCCGGCCCGCCGCCATTTCGCCCGGGCGCGAGCGCAGCGCGATACGCGCCACCAGCCCCGGGGCCAGCCCAGCGCTTCGGCCCTGGTCCACCCGCAGCTTCACCCAGAGGCTGGCCGGGTCCACCAGGCGCAGCACCGCCTGGCCCGCCACCACCGTGCTGCCGGCCTCGGCCTCGCGGCTGGCCACCAGCGCCTGGGCCGGGGCCACCAGCCGCAGGTTGCCGCGCTGCTGCGCCAGCGCTGCGCGCTCGGCCTGCAGACGTGTGGTGTCTTGAGCGCTGCCGTTCAGGTTGGCCTGTGCCGCCTGCACGCTCGCATCGGCCGAAGCCACCTCTTGCACCCGGGCTTCCAGTGCCCCGGTGCTGATGAAGTTTTGCCGTGCCAGGTCCTGGTTGCGCTGCAGGTTGTTGGTGGCCAGGGCGCGCCGGGCCTGTGCGTCGGTCAGTTGCGCCGCCGCCGCTTGCCGGGCGCTTTGCGCCCGTGCAGCGCCAGCGTCCAGCGCAGCCAGGCGCTGGTCCAGGTCCACCGGGTCCATTTCAGCCAGCGGCTGGCCGGGCTGCACCGTGTCGCCCACGTCCACCTGTACCGAGCGCACCCGCCCGGCCACCGTGGGCCCCACCATCCAGCTGCGCTGGGCTTCCACCTGGCCAATGCCAAAAATCTCGGGCGCCACGCTGCCTTTCTTCACCTCGGTCACCTGCACCTTGATGGGCGCCAGCGGCCCGGTTCGCAGCGCCACATAAGCCAGCGCAGCCACCAGCGCCAGGGCCAGGCCACCCAGCATCAGGCGGCGGGTGTTTTGGGGTTTCATCGTCATGGGGTGTCCTGGTGACTGGGGGTGTGGCAGGTGGTGGCCACGGACTGTTGCAAAAGTTGAAATACCGCCGGCGCCTGCGCCCGCATGGCGCCCACCTGATCGCTGAGCAGCGACTGCATCACCAGTCCCTGCACCGAGCCCATGAACAGCACCGCCGCCGCCTGCAGGTTGGTGCCGGGTTGCAGCGCCTGCAGGTCTTGCGCCTGTTGCAGCAAGCGCGTCAGCAGCAAGCGGTATTCGTGCATCAGGCGGCGCACGCGCGCTTTCAGAGCGGTGTCTTGCGGCTGTTGCAGTTCCTGAAAAATCAGGCGCGGCACGCCGGGGTGTTCCACCACAAAGTCCACATGCGCCATGAACACCGCCTGCAGTGCCGGGAGCGGCTGGGCGTGTGCGGCGGCGGCTTCGCGCAGCCGTGCCAGCAAGGTCTCACTCACCTGGTCCATCACCGCCAGCCAGATGGCTTCTTTGCTTTCAAAGTGGCGAAACACCGCGCCCTGTGTGATGCCCACCGCTTGCGCCAGCTCGGTGGTCGTCACGGTGGCCGGGCTGCGGTGGGCCGCCAGCGCCAACGCCGCAGCCATCAGTTCGGCCTGGCGGGTCTGCGTGGGTTGTTTGCTTGGCATGACGCTAATGTAATTCAGCAATTACTAATATTCAACTTGGAAAGGTCAGGCTCGCAGGCCAACGGGATGTCCTCCGAGCACAGGTGGAATACCAAATGCCCGAGCGCTGGCATCCGTAGCGAATGACGGCAACCAGCCTGTTCTGTTGAAAACCTCGTCGTCAACCATTCGTCTGAAGTTCGTTGTGTGTTTGCAACCGAACAGACCGCTGCGATCCTGGTTGCCTAAGCTGAGTGAGTTGGATGTGTGTCACGGCGCCCGTGACAGCGCATCTGCCACTCAGGGAATGGAAAACCATGGTCACACGCAGGCAGTTTGCCGCCTCGACGCCGTTGCTGGTGACGGGGCCGCTGGCGTTGTCAGGGTGCTCGAAAGAGCCTGCGACCGACGGCTACGAGGCGGTCGCCGAGCGAACCTGGCAGCCGGTTCCTTTGACGAATCTCCGTGGAGCGGCCCTTGGTCGGGAACTGGTCCGCTGCGCCACCCTGGCCCCGTCCAGCCACAACACGCAGTGCTGGCGGTTTGCGCTCGACACCGATGGCCGGTCGATCAGCATCCTGCCCGACCTGGCGCGCCGCTGCCCGGCGGTGGATCCGGACGACCACCACCTCTTCGTCACGCTGGGCTGCGCCACGGAGAACCTGGTCCAGGCGGCGCTCGCCCACGGCCTCCAGGGCGAAGCGCGGTTCGACGCCATCGGCGATGCTGTTCGCGTGACGCTTGAGCCCACGCGAGCGCAGACCACGCCCTTGTTCACGGCCATCCCCGCCCGTCAGTGCACACGCGGTGACTACGACGGCAAACCTTTGTCCAGCGAAGAACTGGCGCTGCTGCAGCGCGCCGGCAGTTCCGACACCGTGCGGCTGTTGCTGTTGACGGAGCGCTTGGCGATGGAGCAGACGCTGGATTACGTGATGCAAGGCAACACGGCGCAGTTGGCCGACGCTGCCTTTGTCAAGGAACTGAAGGACTGGATCCGCTTCAACGGCGCGGATGCCGTTCGCACGCGCGACGGGCTCTACGCTGCATCGTCGGGCAACCCCAACATCCCTTCATGGATCGGTGATGCGGCGTTTCGCTGGCTCCTCACCGCGAAGGGCGAGAACGACAAAGTCGCCGGGCAGGTGCGCAATTCCGCCGGCATCGCGGTCTTTGTCGGCCAGACTGCCGACAAGGCGCACTGGGTCGAAGTCGGGCGCTGCTATGAGCGCTTCGCGCTCCAGGCCACCGCCCTGGGCATCCGCAACGCCTTCCTGAACCAGCCGGTTGAAGTGGCTGCATTGCGGCCGCCCTTCGCCGCCGCACTGGGCCTGAGCGGCCAGCGCCCAGACCTGGTCGTTCGATTCGGTCGCGGCCCGGCCATGCCGCGCTCGCTGCGGCGGCCGGTCGACGCCGTGCTGGTGTGAGCGACCAGGTTAGAAACAAAGGAACCGCCATGACCGTGCTGCTGTGGATGGGGATCGTTCTGGTTGCATTGGTGGGCATTGCGCTCGGCATGCGTGCCGTCGGCGGCGCCCGATGGGACGAGATGATCCGCACGCACACCACCCAGCTCGAATCGGGTCGCCTCGGTGCCCGAGACCGGCTGCCGTCACCCGCACGCTTCGACATGCAGGAGCTGGAGGGACTGCCCGCACCGGTGCAACGCTACTTCCGCCAGGTGCTGACCGACGGGCAGCCGATCATCGCCGCGGCCACCCTCGAGATGACCGGCACCATGAACATGTCGGCCACCGCCGAGCAGTGGAAGCCGTTCACATCGTGGCAGCGCGTGGTCACCCGCAGGCCAGGCTTCCTGTGGGACGCTCGGGTGGTCATGTTCCCCGGCCTGCCCGCGCACGTGGAGGACAGCTACATCGCTGGCCACGGCAGGCTGATCGCGAAGGTGCTGGGCTTGTTCACCGTGGCCGACTCGCAGGGCGAAGGCGAGATCGCACGCGGCGAGTTCATGCGCTACTTTGCGGAAAGCCCGTGGTACCCCACCGCCTTGCTGCCCAGCCAGGGCATTCGGTGGGAAGCGGTGGACGACGCTTGCGCCCGTGCCACCCTCGTCGATGGCCCGATCAGCTTGACCCTGCTGTTCCGGTTCAACGACGCGGGCCTGATCGCCTCGGTGCGCGCCGAGGCGCGGGGCGCGGGAGCGGGGAAGGACGGGGTCATGGTGATGCTGCCCTGGGACTGCGCCTTGTCGAACTATCGGCCGCAAGGCGGCATGCAAATCCCAATGACCGGTGAAGCCGCCTGGGTGCGGCCCGAAGGCCGCAAGGTCTACTTCGTCGGGCACGTCAAGACGCTGCGCCACGAGTTCCTGCCATGACGCTGAGGGCGCGGCTGCAGCGCGCGCCACTGCTGGGCTTCTTCGCGCTGACGTTTGCCTGGTCCTGGGCGTGCTGGGCGCTGTCGCCGGCCATCAGGCCGCAGCTGCCCTGGCTTGCAACGCTGCTGATGTTTGCCGGCAGCTTCGGGCCCAGCCTGGCTGCGATCGTGGTGGTGGCGAGCACCCGCCCGAACGGGGGCCTGCGCGCCTGGCTTTCGCGGTGCCTGGAGTGGCGCATCGGCTGGGGTTGGTGGACCTTCGCTGTGCTTGTTCCCCTGGCCGTCATGCTCCTGGCGGCGGGACTGCACATCGCGCTGGGTGGCACCATCGGCACTTCGCCCGCCTCCGGGCACCTGCTGATGACCGTCGTGAACCTGCCGTTGGTTCTGCTGCTGGGTGGGCCCATGGGCGAAGAGTTCGGCTGGCGCGGCTTTGCACTGCCTGTTCTGCAAGACCGGCTGGGATGGCGGGCCGCCAGCCTGGTGCTGGGGCCGGTATGGGGTGTGTGGCACTTGCCGTTGTTCTTCATCGACGGCACCGCGCAAGCGCACATCCCGCTGGCGCTGTTCATGCTGAGCGTGGTGGCGATGTCCGTCGTGTTCACATGGCTGGTCAACCACACCGCCGGCAGCGTGGTGGCGGCACTGCTGCTTCACACGGCGATCAACTTCTGGCCGTCCGTCGTGCCCGTGTTGCCCACCGAAGGCAGCTACCGGGCCTATGCGTTCGTTGTCTCGATTCTGGTGCTGCTGGCACTTCTGGCTCTTGGACTGACGAATGAACGATCTCTTTACCGTCGACCGGCAAGGGCGAAGAACGGCAACGGAGGATCGTGAATACCAACTCACACTCGGCGTGAACACTCTGGCGAGTTCTGCGCCGGTCTACTTGCTGAACGGCCGGCCATAGGTGCCCACCTTGTTGTACGTGGACACGTAGCATCTCCGATCAGTCTTGCCTTTAAAAGACGGGGTCAATTGGGCGCTTACCTTTATACAGCGCGTCTTGGCGGCTTTTGTTTGGCGGGGGCATTGACACCTGTGCGCAGCCGTTCCAGGTAGTTGGCCCACTCATCCATCATTTTTCGGCGCTGCTCCATGAACTCGGCACGGTCGTAGGCTGCACCCAGCGGACCGGATTTTCCGTGGGCAAGCTGGGCTTCGATTACATCGGGGTGCATGTTCAGCTTTTCGACCATGATGGTCCTGGCCATGGCGCGAAAGCCGTGCGGCGTCATGTCGTCATTGCTGTAGCCCATGCGCCTCAGCGCCACGCGCAGCGTGTTTTCGCTCATGGGACGCTGCGAGCCGACCAGACTGGGGAACACATATGGCGAGTGCCCGGTGAGCGGGAACAGCTCACGCAGCTGTTTGACGGCCTGAGGGGGCAGGGGAACGACATGCGGTCGGCCATTGAGTTTGCCGTAGACCGTGCGTTTCATCTTCGCCGCGGGGATGGTCCAGACGCGACCGTCGAGATTGACCTCGTTCCATTGCATGGCCCGCATGTTGCCCGGGCGCTGGAAGAGCAGGGCGGACAGGAGCAGGGCAGCTCGTGTGACAGGCTGGCCAGAATAGTCGTGGATCGCCCGCATCAGTTCGCCGGCCTGAGTTGGTTCCAGGATAGCGGCCATGTGTTTGATGTTCAGCGGCTGCAGGGCGCCATGAAGGTCGGGCGCGGGATTGCGCTCGCAGCGGCCAGTGGCCACTCCATAGCGGAACACTTGGCCAGCGGTCTGGCGCAGGGTGTGCGCGGTTTCCCTGGCGCCCCGTTTTTCGATCTTGCGGAGCGTGTTCAGCAGCATGGGGGCCGTGATCTCCGGCAGGGGAACAGGGCCAATCCAGGGGAACAAGTCCTTTTCCATGCGTTCGAGCCAACGTTCCCCGTACTGTTTGCTCCATCCGCTGGCCTTGGTGGCATGCAACTCGCGCGCGACTTCCTCGAAGGTGTTGGCCTCAGAAAGCTGGGCCTCCAGTTTCTCTATCTGCCGACGCTTGGACGGGTCCGAGCCCGATTGCAGGGTGCGGCGGGCGACGTCGCGTTCGCTGCGGGCTTGCTTCAGGGAGACTGCCGGGTAGGTACCGAGCGCGATGCGTTTTTCTTTGCTGGCGAAGTAGTACTTCCAGAACCAGCGCCTGGATCCGCTGGGCGAAATCTCCAGGTAAAGACCACCGGCATCGGTCAGTCGAGCACGTGTCTTGCCTGGCGGGCAAACGGCGGATTTGCAGGCGATATCGGTCAACATAGGGGAACAACTTTGGCTGAACGTCCAAAATCGGTGGGTTGTTCCCCTAATTGTTCCCCTGTTTTGACCGAGCTGCAACGGGTCTGTCCGCAATCTTGCGGGACGTCAATTTCAATAAACTGTATTGAAATCAACGATTTGCGAGACAATCTGGGACTTCCTGGGACCTCTTGAATCTTTTCAATGGCCTACCCGGAGGGACTCGAACCCCCGACCTGCTGCTTAGAAGGCAGCTGCTCTATCCAGTTGAGCTACGGGTAGACAGGGTGATCCTGAGACGAAAAAGGCCCACGGAGTGGGCCTTTTTGTTTTTCAAAGATGGTCGGAGCGGCGGGATTCGAACTCGCGACCCTCTGCTCCCAAAGCAGATGCGCTACCAGGCTGCGCTACGCTCCGACTAGCGGCGGATTGTACCTGTTGGTTGAGCCGCTTCTGGCCGACGATGCAAATTGTTCAACCATGGCCTGTACCTTCGCCGGGTGTGAGGCAGATAATGAAACATCCACGGGAATCACACGGCCATGTTTGAACGCTTGAAAAACGCTTTCTCGGCACGTGCGGCGGCCAGCGACGCCGACGAAGGTCTTGCCCAGTGGGCGCATGAGCGCCTGCTCAATCACATGCCCCTGCTCGGTGGCGCTTATGCGATGGGTGGACGCCTGCTGGACCGCCCGTTTCGCGCCGAATGCATCGCCACTTCACGTGCGTACATGCAGGGCATGGAGTTGATGGCCAAGGCGGATCTGGGCCTCACACCCGAGATCAACGTGATCGTGATGAACCGTTCGCTCAAGCGCCGCCTGGAGGTGATGGCGCAGGAGCTGTACGCCGAGGTCACGGATGCCTTGCAGACCACGGCGAAAGCGCTGCCTGAAGAGGTGCGCTGGTTGTCGATGTACCGCGATGCGGGCTGGCCCGGTCTGGACGATGCCTTCTGGGGCCGCTATGCGGTGCTCACGGATGCGCCCGAAACGGCCCGCCAGTGGCTGGATGCGGACAGCATCGCGATGCTCATGGACTGGCCGGCCGAGCCGGGTTGGGACGCGCCGCGCCTGTTCATGCTGACCCGTGGCAGGACCTACCTGCGCATGCAGGCGGACCAGCCCGGCGACAGCACTTCAGCGCTGCATGCGCTGGATATCTTTGAGCATCTCAGCGGGAGCGCCCTGCGGCTGCTTGAGCGCTGATATGCCGCCCGAGGGCCGGGCGGGACTCAGCAGCCCCGCGTGACGGGCATGTCCACGCCGGTCTTGACGACCATGTGCCTGGCCAGTTCCAGTTTGGCAATCGACTGGCGATGCACCTCGTCGGGGCCGTCGGCCAGGCGCAGGGTGCGCTGGTTGGCGTAGCTGTAGGCGAGCGGAAAGTCGTCGCTCACGCCGGCGCCGCCGTGGGCCTGGATGGCCATGTCGATGACGTCGCAGGCCATGTTGGGGGCCACCACCTTGATCATCGCGATCTCGGCTTTGGCGACCTTGTTGCCCACGGTGTCCATCATGTAGGCGGCCTTGAGTGTGAGCAGGCGCGCCATTTCGATGCGGCAGCGCGCATCGGCAATGCGCTCGTGCCAGACCGACTGGGCCGATATCGGCTTGCCGAAGGCGATGCGGCTGTTGAGCCGCTTGCACATGAGTTCGAGTGCGCGCTCGGCCGCGCCGATGCTGCGCATGCAGTGGTGGATGCGACCGGGGCCGAGGCGCCCTTGCGCAATCTCGAAGCCGCGGCCTTCGCCCAGCAGCAGGTTGCCGACCGGCACGCGCACGTTGTTCAGGCGCACCTCCATGTGGCCGTGCGGTGCGTCGTCGTAGCCAAACACCGAGAGCGGTCGCACCACTTCGATGCCCGGCGCGCTGGACGGCACCACGATCATGGATTGCTGCGAATGGCGCGGCGCATCGGGGTTGGTCTTGCCCATGACGATGTAGACCGCGCAGCGCGGGTCGCCGGCACCGGACGACCACCACTTCAGCCCGTTGATGACGTATTCATCGCCGTCGCGTTCGATGCTGCACTGGATGTTGGTGGCGTCGGACGAGGCCACGGCAGGTTCGGTCATCAGGAAGGCGGAGCGGAATTCGCCTTTGAGCAACGGCTCCAGCCAACGGTCTTTCAGTGCTTCGCTGGCGTAGCGTTCCAGGGTTTCCATGTTCCCGGTATCGGGTGCCGAGCAGTTGAACACCTCGGCGGCGAACGGCACCCGGCCCATGATCTCGCACAGCGGCGCGTACTCCAGATTGGACAGGCCTTCGGGCGCGCGCGCGCTGCTCGGCAGGAACAGGTTCCAGAGGCCGACGGCCCGGGCTTTGGGTTTGAGCTCTTCGACCAGGGTGGTGGGTAGCCAGGCGTTGCCGTTGGCGCGGTTGGCTGCGATTTCGGCGAAAAAGCGGCCCTCGTTCGTGTAGATGTGCTCGTCCATGAACGCCAGCAGACGTTCGCGCATGTCCTTGACCTTGTCCGTGTAATCGAAGTTCATGGGGTGTTCCTGGGTGGCGTTTGTTTGAACAGCGTGGTGTGTGGAGAAAGAGCGATCAGGACTTCTGCGCAAAGCGCCAGGCCATCTCGGCCAGGGGGCGCGCGCCTGCGGCCGAGGCCAGAGCCTGGGCGCTGGATGCGGTGCCTGTTTCGACCCGTTTGGCGATGCCTTGCAGGATGGCGGCGAGACGGAACAGGTTGTAGGCCAGGTAGAAGTTCCAGTCGGCCTGGAGCTGCCCGGGGGTGGCAAAGCCGGTGCGTTCGCAGTAGCGGGAGATGTATTCGGCCTCGGTGGGAATGCCCAGGGCTTGCACGTCCAGGCCGCCGATGCCCCGGAAGGCGCCGGGCGGGATGTGCCAGCCCATGCAGTGGTAGCTGAAGTCGGCCAGTGGATGGCCCAGCGTGGAGAGCTCCCAGTCCAGGATGGCCAGCACGCGCGGCTCTGTCGGGTGGAACATCAGGTTGTCGAGCCGGTAGTCGCCGTGCACGATGGACACCAGCGACTCGTCGCGCGCCATGGCCGGTATGTGCTGCGGCAGCCAGTCCATGAGCCGGTCCATTTCAGGGATGGGCTGGGTGATGGAGGCCACGTACTGCTTGCTCCAGCGACCGATCTGGCGCTCGAAATAGTTGCCGGGTTTGCCGTAGCTCCCGAGCCCGATGGCCTGTGGGTTGACCGTGTGCAGCGCCGCCAGCACGCGGTTCATCTCGTCGTACACCGCGCCGCGCTGCGCGTTGGACAGCTCGGGCAGGGACTGGTCCCACATCACGCGGCCTTCCACGCATTGCATGACGTAGAACGCACGGCCGATGACCGATTCGTCCTCGCACAGCGCATGCATCTGCGCCACCGGCACGCCGGTGCCGTGCAGTGCGCCCATGACGCGAAACTCGCGCTCGATCGCGTGCGCCGACGGCAGCAGCCTGGCCACCGGGCCGGGCTTGGCGCGCATCACGTAGGCGCGCGCGGGTGTGATGAGTTTGTAGGTGGGGTTGGATTGTCCGCCCTTGAACATTTCCACCGACAGCGGGCCGGAAAAACCGCTCATGCTTGCTTCCAGCCAGCGCTGGAGGGCGGGGATGTCGAAGGCGTGCTGCGCCGCCACCGGTCTCGTGCCGGTGAAGTTCTGATGATCTGTCATGCGGTCACGAGGGCAGAGGGGCGCAAGGACCCGGTCAGGTTTCGGCTTCGGCGATGCGCATGAGCATGTCGCGGTTGCGCACCACCAGGCCACCCTGCTCGATGCGGATCGCGTTCTCGCGCTCCATCGACTTGAGCTCCTGGTTCACCCGCTGGCGCGAGGCGCCGAGCAGTTGCGCCAGTTCTTCCTGCGCCAGTTGCAGGCCGATGCGCACCTCGTTGCCGTCTGACAGGCAGGGCACACCGTAGCTGCGCACCAGGTGCAGCAACTGCTTGGCCAGGCGCGCGCGCAGCGGCAGGGTGTTGAGGTCTTCCACCAGACCGAAGAGCGTGCGGATGCGCCGCGCCTGCAGGCGCATCAGCGCTTCGTACAGCTCCACATGGGTGCTGAGAATCTTCTTGAAATCGTTGCGGGCCACGCACAGCAGCGTGGTCGGCCCGTGCGCATAGGCATCGTGCGTGCGCTGGTCGCCGTCGAACATCGCCACGTCGCCGAACCACACACCCGGCTCCACGTAGGTCAGGGTGATCTGTTTGCCAGAGAGCGAGGTCGAACTCACGCGCACCGCACCGCGCGCCACGGCGGTCCATTCGGACGGCGGGTCGCCGCGCGCGACGATCAGGTCGCTGTCCTTGAACCGCTTGACGTAGGCGCATCGGAGTATGTCGTGACGCAGGGAGGGTGAAAGACTCGCGAACCAGCGACCACCATTGATCGCCTCGCGTTCTTCCATTGTCAGAATCGGTTCATCCATAGCGTGTCTTTTGAGTGACTGAATTGGCGTCCATTGTCACCACTGGGACGGGGTGTCGGCATCAGGGATAGTGTGGGGAGCTGTCCCGCAGGTGTCGCTGAGTCGCTCTGCAAATCAGAGCGTGG
>PNMN01000003.1 GCA_013823655.1 Comamonadaceae bacterium
CTGCGGCGGCATGGCCGAAGGCCACACGCTGTACGGCTACCTGCCTGGTGGCGCGTCGGGTGGCATCTTGCCCGCGCGCCTGGCCGATGTGCCGCTGGACTTTGACACGCTCCAGGCGCATGGCTGCTTCATCGGCTCGGCGGCGGTGGTGGTGTTGGGCCAGCACGACCGTGCGCGCGACGCCGCGCTCAACGCCATGCGCTTTTTTGAGGATGAAAGCTGTGGCCAGTGCACGCCCTGCCGCGTCGGCACCCAGAAAGCCGCGGCCCTGATGGCGCAACCCGGCGACTGGGATGCGACCACGCTGGAAGACCTGGCCGTGGTCATGAGCGACGCCTCCATCTGCGGCCTGGGTCAGGCAGCGCCCAACCCCCTGCGTTGCGTGGTGAAGTACTTTCCGCACGAAGTGTCTGGAGGTGCGGCATGAGCACCCCCACCATCGCCTTCACCCTCGACGGCGTGCCGCTGCTGGCCCGGCAAGGCGAGACCGTGCTCAAAGCGGCGCAGCGCCACGGCGTGGACATCCCGCACCTCTGTCACGCCGACGGCCTGCGCGCCGACGGCAACTGCCGCGCCTGCGTGGTGGAGGTGGCGGGCGAGCGCGCGCTGGCCGCTTCGTGCTGCCGCGCCGTCACGCCCGGCATGGACGTGAAGGCGGGCAGCGCGCGCGCGCTCAAGAGCCAGCAGCTGGTGCTGGAGCTGCTGCTGGCCGACCGGCCCGAGGCGGGCCACCAATGGGTGGATGGGCAAAGCGATCAGCCGCACGGCGAACTCAGCCACTGGGCAAACAGGCTGGGCGTGACGGCCCGGCCCGAACTGAAAGCGCTGCGGCAAGCGGCTCCTGCGCCCGACCTGAGCCACCCCGCCATGGCGGTCAACCTGAACGCCTGCATCCAGTGCACCCGCTGCGTGCGCGCCTGTCGCGAAACGCAGATGAACGACGTGATCGGCGTCGCCCACCGGGGCGCGCAGGCGCAGATCGTGTTCGATCTGGGCGACCCCATGGGTGCCAGCAGTTGCGTCGGCTGCGGCGAATGCGTGCAGGCCTGCCCGACCGGCGCGCTCAGCCCCAAGACGCTGATGGGCGACCAGCGCGTGGACAAGGCGGTGGACTCGGTCTGCCCCTATTGCGGCGTCGGCTGCCAGCTGACTTACCAGGTCAAGGGCAACACCATCGTGGCCGTCGATGGCCGCAACGGCCCGGCCAACCAGGGCCGCCTGTGCGTCAAGGGCCGCTTCGGATTCGACTACGCCCAGCACCCGCAGCGCCTGACCAAGCCACTGATCCGCAAGCCCGGCGTGCCCAAAGACCCCAGCGCCACCGCGCGACCAGACGACTGGCGCGCCGTGTTCCGCGAAGCCAGCTGGGACGAGGCGCTCGACCTCGCCGCCGGTGGTTTGAAAGCGCTGCGCGACACCCACGGCGACAGAGCGCTGGCTGGCTTTGGCTCCGCCAAGGGCAGCAACGAAGAGGCCTATCTGTTCCAGAAGCTGGTGCGCACCGGCTTTGGCAGCAACAACGTGGATCACTGCACCCGCCTGTGCCACGCCAGCAGCGTGGCGGCGCTGCTCGAAGCCGTGGGCTCGGGCGCGGTGAGCAACCCGGTGGGCGATGTGGCGCACGCGGCCTTGGTGCTGGTGATCGGCGCCAACCCGACCAACAACCACCCGGTGGCCGCCACCTGGATGAAAAACGCCGCCGCGCGCGGCACGCAGATCGTGCTGGCCGACCCGCGCCGCACCGACCTGCACCGCCACGCCTGGCGGCACCTGCCGTTCAAGGCCGACACCGACGTCGCCCTGCTCAACGCCCTGCTGCACGTGGTGATTGCAGAGGGTCTGACAGACGCTGATTTCATCGCCCGCCGCGTCGACAACTTCGACGCCATCCGCGAGCAGGTGAAACACACCACGCCCGAGGCCATGGCGCCGATCTGCGGCATCGACCCGCACACCATCCGCGAAGTGGCGCGCGCCTACGCCACCAGCCCGGCGTCGATGATCCTCTGGGGCATGGGCGTGAGCCAGCACACCCACGGCACCGACAACGTGCGCTGCCTGATCGCGCTGGCCAGCATCACCGGGCAGATCGGCCGCCCCGGCACAGGCCTGCACCCGCTGCGCGGGCAGAACAACGTGCAGGGCGCGAGCGATGCGGGCCTGATCCCCATGATGTACCCCAACTACCAGCGGGTGAACAAGCCCGACGCCCACCGCTGGTTTGAGTCTTTCTGGGGCATCCCGCTGGACAGCCAGCCCGGCCTGACGGTGGTGGAGATCCTGCACAAGGCGCAGGCCCCGGCCGACGACCCGCAGAAGATCTGGGGCATGGTCATCATGGGCGAGAACCCGGCCATGAGCGACCCGGACCTGAACCACGCCCGCGAAGGGCTGGCCAGTCTGCAGCACCTGGTGGTGCAAGACCTGTTCATGACCGAAACCGCCTGGCTGGCCGACGTGGTGCTGCCCGCCAGCGCCTGGCCCGAGAAGACCGGCACGGTGACCAACACCGACCGCATGGTGCAGATGGGACGCCGTGCGCTGGACCTGCCGGGTGATGCGAAGCCGGACCTGTGGATCATCCAGCAACTGGCCAGCCGCATGGGCCCCCACGCTGCGCCGCTGCGCGGGTCGCTGCCCCCCGAGGGGGCTGCCGACGCCTTGGGGCGGCCCCGCGGCGCGGTGGGCCTGAACTGGCACTACGAAGGCGACGATGGTGGCGTGGCGGCGGTCTATGAGGAGATGCGCCAGGCCATGCACGGCGGCCACCAGCGGGGCATTCTGGCGGGCGTGAGCTGGCAGCGGCTGCAGCGCGAAGGCAGCGTGACCTACCCCTGCCTGAACGAGGACGAGCCGGGTCAGCCCATCGTCTTCACCGATCGCTTCGCCACCGCCAACGGCCGCGTGCAACTGGTGCCCGCCGCGTTCAGACCCGCCGCCGAGTTGCCCGATGCCGACCACCCCTTCGTGCTCATCACCGGGCGCCAGCTGGAGCACTGGCACACCGGCAGCATGACGCGGCGCAGCCAGGTGCTGGACGCGGTGGAGCCGCACCCGAGCCTGAGTCTGAACGGTGCTGAACTGGCGCGTCTGGGCTTGCAGGCCGGTGATGTGGTGACGGTGCAATCGCGCCGCGGCAGCGTGGTGCTGCACACCCGGCGCGACGACGGCACGCCGCCGGGCACGGTCTACATGCCCTTCGCCTATGCCGAGGCGGCGGCCAACCTGCTGACCAACCCGGCGCTCGACCCAACGGCCAAGATTCCCGGGTTCAAGTACTGCGCGGTGCAGGTCACGCCCGGGGGTGAGCTGCACGAAGGCGTGGGCTGCGGTGGAGCTGCAGAGCCATCCGGGCCATGAACCCAAAACCGCAGTGGAGCGCTTGTGGTGCGCAGGAAAGGCTCATGCACACGCACGCCTTTGACCACACAGCCGCATTCGCCGCGTGACTTCAACGCGAGGTGCCTTCCGAGCGCGTGATCTTGTTCCACACGTTGTACTTGCCCACCGGCTTGTTCATGGGCAGGCGTTTGACCTCCTGGAAGGTGCGCGCGTCGTAGACGATCAGCGCGCCGTCGGCCTCCCACAGGCTGGCCAGCGCGTAGCGGCCATCTTTCGTGAACTCGATGTGGGTCAGCGTCTTGCCGGGTTCGCGCACGCTGGCCACCACGTCGAGTGTGCGCTTGTCGATGATGGTCATGGTGTCCTTGGCGGTCGGGCTCATCATCGAGTCGGTCCAGGCGTAGGGCGTGCGTTCGTGGCTGCGCATGAAAAAGCCGGGGCCCGGCACCGCAATCGTTCGCACCAGGCTCCAGTCCTTCATGTCGATGACGGTGATCGTGCCGTCCTTGAGGTTTGGACTGGCGAGCACGGTGGTGCCGTTCCAGGCGAAGGTGATGCCCGAGCCCAGGTGCGGCATGCCTGCGATCGGCAGCGCGGCGATGCGTCGGCGCACATCCAGATTGACAACCTGACCACTGGGCGCACCGTCGGCCCGGGGCCCCGAGGCGCCCAGCGCGTGGGCGTAGGCCTGGTCGAAGAAAAAATTGTCCAGCGGCTCGGCCAGCATGGTGCGCCGCACACCGAGGAAGCCCCGCTTGGGCAGACCCTCGCCCATGCGGTAGTCGTGCACCAGGCCCTCGTAGATGTCCTCGGCTTTCGGGTCGTAGGAGATCTCCCACAGCTCTGGGATGTCCTTGAGCGCGACGATGAAGCTCATTCGCGGTTCGGCGTCGTACACCGCCGAGACGCGCGAGCTCTGTTTGCCGTCGCGCGTGGCCACGTCGAACACCTTCACGAGTTGCAGGTCCGAATCGAGCAGCACCAGTGTGTGCGGCAGGTAGTTGGCGACCATCACCCACTTGCCGTCGCTGCTGACGGCGACGTTGCGCGTGTTCAACCCGGCCCGCACCTCGGCCACCACGGTCAGGTTCCAAAGGTCGTACTTGGTGACCCAGCCGTCACGCGAGCCGAAATAGACGAAGCGGCCGTCGGCGCTGAACTTGGGGCCACCGTGCAGTGCAAAGCGGCTGGCAAAGCGGTGAATGCGCTCGAAGCGGTCGCCGTCGACCAGCGACACATGGTGGTCACCACCTTCGACGACAACGAACAGGTTCATCGGGTCGGCCTGCCACTTCGGCTTGGCCGGCAGATCGCGCGCGAGCGCGGTCTGGACGCGCGAAGCGCGGATGTCGGCCTCGCTCCAAGCCGGCGTGGGCAGCACCGGCGTGTAGATCCACTGCGTCAGCGCTGCGATCTCGGCGGCCGACAGGGTGTCCTGAAAACCCGGCATCTGCGTCGCCACGCGGCCCTTGGCTATGACCGTGAGCGCCTCGGACTGCCGCAGCCGCGCCAGACTCTCGGGCAGCAGCGCGGGGCCCATCAGACCGGTGCGCTGTGGCCCGTGACAGGCCGCGCAATGCTGCTGGTACAGCCGGGTTGGCACCTCCGCTGCGGCAGGGGCTGCCTTTGCGGTCTGCGCCTGCGCGAGATCGACACCCATCCACAACAAGCCGAATGCCAAGACCAACGTCCCAATCATGTGTCGATCCATATTCCTCACGATTCCTGCTCCTGGCTTGCTCATAAAAACCTGACCGGGTGAAACGCTGCGCCCCTGCTGGCTCCCATCGGGTGGGCTCCTGCGAACGCCTCGGCGGCACGTCCCGGCCATGCCGTCAGGCCGATTTCGTCGTCTTCGAGGTAGCAACCCGGGTCCTCGGCCCACGGGTCACCGCTGACCTGCTGCGCGCGAACGCGCGTGTTGCCGCCGCAGATGTCGAGCTGCGCGCAGCCCCCGCAACGCCCGCCCACGCGGCGCGGGCGCTGCTTCAGACCGGCCATCAGCGCATCGCTGGTGTCTGGCCAGATCGCGGAGAACGGCCGCTCACGCACGCTGCCCAGGCTGTGGTGCCACCACATGGTGTCGGGGTGCACGACGCCGAGGTTGTCGATGTTGGCCACGTTGATGCCGCTCGAATTGCCGCCCCACGCACGCAGATGCGCCTCCAGCGCAAGCGCCCGGTGCGGCAGGTGCTGGCGCACCCATTGCAGCAGGTAGACCCCGTCGGCATCGTTGTTGCCGGTGACGTATTCGCGCCCGATGCCGTCTTGCGCGTCGCGCCAGGCGGTTTCGAAAAGCAGGTCGAGCGCCTTGCGCGTGGCCTCGAAATGCGCGTCCTTGGCGCGGTGGATGTTGCCGCGCCCGGCGTAGTTGAGGTGCGAAAAGTAAAACTTCTCCGCCCCTTCGTCGCGCATCAGCGCCAGCAACGCGGGCAACTCGTCGGCGTTGAGTGCGGTCATCGTGTAGCGCAGACCCACCTTGACGCCGCGCTCGCGCAGCAGCCGCACCCCGTTCAGACTGAGGGCAAAGGCCCCGTTTTGCCGACGAAAGCGGTCGTGTACCGCGCCGATGCCGTCCAGGCTGATGCCCACGTAGTCGAACCGGGCCTGCTCGATGCGCTCGGCCATCGCTGCGTCGATCAGTGTGCCGTTGCTCGACAGCCCGACATAAAAGCCCATCGCCCGTGCCCGCAGGCCGATCTCGAACAGGTCGGGACGCAGCAGCGGTTCGCCACCGGAGAGGATCAGCACCGGCACGCCGAAGGCCTTCAGATCGTCCATGACCTCGAACACCTCCGCCGTGGAGAGTTCGCCCGCGTAGTCGTGATCGGCCGACAGGGCGTAGCAGTGCTTGCAGGTCAGGTTGCAGCGGCGGATCAGGTTCCAGATGACCACCGGCCCCCCCGGCTGCAGCCGTCGCGGTGGCGCCATCACCCCGTCACGCTCGGCTGCGGCCAGCAGCCTCATGTATTGCGAAACACGAAACATGGTCATTCGTCCTTGATGCGCAGGCCTGTTTTCTTCAGGATGACGGTCGAATACAACACCTCGTCGCTGCGGCAGGCTGTGCCCAGCAAGGCACGAAGTCCGTCGCGCTGGCGCTCGACCTCGACGCGCGAATGGCCGTGCAGCATCGCGAACAGGTTGAAGGGCCATTCGGGCAGGTGGCGCGGCCGCCGATAGCAATGACTGACAAAGGGCAGCGCGCCGATGCGCTCACCCAGGCTGTCGACCGCTTCGTCATCGACGTCCCACACCGTCATGCCGTTGGCCGTGAATCCCAGCCGGTAGTGGTTGGGCACCGCGCCGATGCGCCGCACCAGGCCTTGTTCGATCCATTGCGCAAGACGCTCGCGCACGGCGGTGCCGCTGGTCCCGAGCATCGCGCCCAGCGCTTCGTAGGGTCGCGGCACGAGCGGCAGGCCGCTCTGCGTCGCGGCCACGAGCTGGCGATCAAATTCGTCAAGTGCCATGGTGACTCCTCTGGTCCCTTTGCGCCGATAGCCGGAGTTCAACGAAGTACTCGCGTTCCTTCGGAAAGGCGTACACCTGCAGCCCGGTTTCGCGCTCGATGCGCTTGATCGCCGCGTCCACCTTCGAGGGCGATTCGGCAGCGAGCACGAACCACATGTTGAACGCGTGTTCGCGCCGGTAGTTGTGCGCCACCTCGGGCAAAGCGTTGACCTGAGCGGCGACTTCCTCGAAGCGTTGCTCGGGCACGCGCAGTGCCGCGAGCATGAACCGTCCGCCGGCCCGCTCGATCTGAAACAGCGGACCGAAACGCGTCAGAACACCGATCGCCAGCAGGCGCTGCAGCCGCTCGATCAACTCATCCTCTTTGAGCCCCAACTCTGCCGCGACGCTTGCAAACGGTCTGTCGTCGAGCGGGAAGCCGCCGTGCAACCGGTCGATCAGTCGGGCGTCGATGGGGTCGGTGTCAACCCCATAGAGACGCGGTTCATGCGTGGGCATGGGCACCCTCCGGCATCGTTTGGCGGAAATAGCGCGCCCCGGTCTGCTTGAAACGGCGGCGGCTGAACAGAACCTCGCGCGGATGACGTCCCAGCCCCGCGCGCTCGACGGCCTCGACAAGCGCCGCCTGAACCGACTCGCGGTCCCGTCCGTGGACCATGCAGTACAGGTTGTACGGCCAGTGCGCCGCACGCGTTCGGCGGTAGGCCAGGGTGACGCCCCGCTGGCGTGCCAGTTCGGCGCCGAGCGTATCGACAACCTCGTCGGGCACATCGAAAACCGTCATGGCGTTGGCCGTGAATCCGAGTTCGTGGTGGCGCACCACGACACCGAAGCGCCGCAGCGTGCCGACGTCGAGCCAGCGGCCCAGCGTTGCCAGTACCGCCGCAGGTGGCATCGCGAGAGATCTGGCCCAGGACTCGAACGGTTTGGGCACCAGCGGCAGCCCGTCTTCAAGCAAGCTGGCCAGCGCATGCTCGCCCGGCTGCACCGCTCTGGCAAGGCCACCGATCACGCGGCGCGTGGGCGACCCACGCAGGGAGTCACCGGCCGTGCGCCCGTGGAGGTCGAAGCCGAGGTCGATGACGTAGGCGCGCTGCATCTCCAGCCGCAGCGCGCTCACTCCGAGCGTCTGCTCCAGGGCGTGCACCTCGGCGTGCACCTGGTTGCGCGCACCACCGGTGATGACGAACCAGAGGTTGAGGTGGTGCTCGCGTTCGTAGTTGTGGTTGACGCCCGGATGCGCCGACACCCGGTGCGCCACAGCCTCAAGCTGCGCTGGTGGCACAGCCATCGCGCACAGCAAGGCGCTGCCGCCAACCCCGGCACCGAACACACCGCCAATGCGGCTGATGCTGCCTTCTTCGAGCAGCGCTGCGTATTCGGCCATGATTTCGCTGGCGGCGATGCCCAGCACGCCGCCGATGTGCGCGAACGGTTCATCCACGAGCGGGAAGTCGTGCTGCCAGCGGTTGAGCAGCGCGAAGCGCAGCGCCGGATCGAGCCTGTCCGGTGTGTCGTGTGCCGTCACCGTGACCCCTAGAAACCCACGCGCGCCGCACGCGCGGTGAAGAAGATGCCACTGGGTGCATCGACATCGATCGTGGCCAGGGTTTCAAAACCCGTGGTGTCGATCACCGACACCCGGTTGGAGTCGCGCGAGCTGATCCACACCGCTTCCCCGCGCGGCGTGAATTCCATGTGCATCACGGCCTTGCCGGGCTCCAAGGTGCGCACGACACGCTGTGTGACGGTGTCGATGACTTGCACCCGGTGGTAATCGGGCATGGCGAAGTTGACCCACACCTGGCGACCGTCGGGTCGGGCCATCACGAACACGGGTTGCCCCACCACAGGAATGCGCGCGGTTTCTACCCAGGTTCCGGTATTGGCCACCAGCACCTCATGGCGACCGATCGCCGGCAGGTAGGCCTGCCCACCCGCCACCGCCCAGCCCCGCAGGTGCGGCATCTTGTACACCGGCAGCGGCTGGCCACCCCGACCGTAATCGGCCAGGATGCGACGCACTTTGGGCGCGTCCTCCCACAGGTCGATCATCGCGAACCCGTCCTCACCGAACAGGCCGGCAATGTAGTGGCGGCCATTCGGTGTGATGAGCGCGTCGTAGGGCTGGCGACCGATGCCTTCGAAGCGCGTCACGCGTGGACGTGTCGGCTCCGACAGGTCCGCGATCCAGATCGCATCGGCGTCGAACAGTGAAAAGATGAAGCGGCGCCCCGGCAGGTCCCTGAGTCCGACCACGCGCGAGCGCTGGCCTGACGCGGTCTCGGCCGGGATGTCGGCCACCAGGGCCAGCGTTTTGGCGTCGAACACCTTGATGCCGCCGGGGGTGTAGTTCTGCGCGACCACCAGGCTGCCGTCCTGCGAGATCGCGCCACCGATCGAGTTGCCCGCCTGCTGCACCCGCGCCACGATGCGTTGCGTGAGCAGGTTCACCTTCGTGAGCGCGCCGTCGCGACCAAACACGTAGACGTTGGCAGCGTCGCGCGAAAACACCACCGAGGCGTGCGAAAGATCGCCCAACCCGCTGACTTCACCCCGCGCAGTGCGCGAGCTGGTGTTGATGATGGTCAGCGCACCGCGCCCGCGCTGCACCACCACGCCGAGGTCTCCGGTGCCTTGCGGTGGTCCCTGGACAGGCGCCGACAACGTCGGCTCAAGCGACCCGCAGCCCTGAAGCAACAGCGGCGCGCCGAGAGCAAGCGTGCCACCGATGGCCGTGCCCAGAAGTGAGCGGCGCCTCATTGGGATGGCTCCGTCAAGGTCGGCAGGCCGCGCGCGAGCTGGTTCGCGATCCACTGCGCTTCGGCTGCGCTCAGAAACGCGCGCCAAGGCGGCATCGGCGTGCCGGGGCGACCGTAGAAGATGACGGCGGCCATCGAGTCGAGCGGTTTGTCGGCCATGGCCTGCTGCGTCAGTGCCGGACCGAGTCCGCCGGTCAAGTGCAGGCCGTGGCACGAGCCACATTCCTGGCGCACGACGTGCAGCAGTTCCCGTTGTCGCTGCGGCCCGGGCTCGGCGTCGGCAAACACGCTGGGCGCGCACCCCAGCGCGACCGGAACCAGCAGCGCTGCTGCCAGATGCCGCCTCACGGTCCGCTCAAGATCACGACGCACTCCGTATCCTCTCTCGCTCTTCCACCGGGAGCGCCCGGCGCATGTCCCCGTTTCGCGCTGCCCCGAGAGGCTGAGAGTTTTTCGCTCACGCCGATCAGCCGCGCCCCTGGGGACAACTTGCTGGGAATGGTCGTTGGTTGGCGATGACGCGTCCTTGATTCAGGTTAAGGAAAGCAATGCGGCCAGGTACCCACAATCCCTTCGTCGAATCCCACGTTGCAAGGGCAGAAGAAGGTGTGGCAATGAACATGATCAAAGAGCCGCTTCGGTTTGAAACCCACCTCACAGGTGGGGCACAACCGGGCAAGGTGACGCTGGTGGGCGCAGGGCCGGGCGCACCCGACCTGCTGACCGTGCGCGCGTCGCGCGCCCTGGGGCAGGCACGGCTGGTGCTTTACGACCACCTGGTTTCGCGCGACGTCCTGCGGCTCGTGCCGCAAGGGGCGGAACTCATCTACGTTGGCAAGGAAAGCGGCCAGCACACCTTGCCGCAGGCCTCGATCATCGAGTTGATGGTCCGCCTGGCCCGCAGCGGCCAGTCCCTGGTGCGCCTGAAAGGGGGAGACCCCTACATCTTTGGTCGCGGCGGCGAAGAGGCCGAGGGGCTGGCGGTCGCAGGGGTTGCGTTCGAGGTGATCCCCGGCATCAGTGCGGCGCAAGGCGCGGCGGCCTGTGCCGGCATTCCGCTGACCCACCGCGATCATGCGGCCAGCGTGGTCTTTGCCACTGGCCACACGCGAGACGACGGCAGCGCGGGTTGCCGTGACGATCTGGACTGGCTGGTGCTGGCGCGCCCGCGCCAGACGGTGGTGATTTATATGGGACTGGGCACTTTGCCGCGGGTCTGCTCGAAATTGATCGCACATGGCTTGCCGGCAGACACGCCGGCCGCGGTCATCGAGCGCGCAACCTGCCCCGATCAGCGCACGATCACGGGCGATCTGCGGTCGCTGCCAGCCCTGGTGACGCTGCACGGTGTGCGCTCGCCGGCCTTGGTGATGATTGGCTCGGTGGTGTCGCTGCACAAGCAACTTGCCGTCGGGGTTGTCGCGCCGACCGGTGCCATAGCCAGCTGCGACAGCCAGGGAACCTGTCAGCCTCTGGGCTGAGCCGAGCCCCTGGGTAGCCTGAACAGCAGCGCCAGGAACAGCGCGGCCAGCAGGTTGTGCGCCAGCGCCAAGCCCAGCCCCAGGCTGGATCCCAGCATGCCACCCACCATCGTCAGGCCCAGGACCATCTGCATCACCAGCAGCAACACCATGGCCGCTGCAAGCCGGACGCGTCCCGCACGCCACGCCAGCACGGCCACCCACAACACCACCACGGCAAGCAGCGCTGCCAGCACATGGTGCAGCCACAACAGCGGGGCCGCGCTGCGGTGGGTGGGCAGGGCTTGGGGATCAAACCGCACTTCGACCCAAGGATTCAAAGCCTGCCACGGTTGCGTCGCCGCGCCGAGCGCGGCACTGCAATCCAGCCACCCCGCGCAACTGGCCCCTGCGTGGCTGGTGCTGACCAAACCGCCCAGCACCACCTGGGTCAGCAACACCAGCCCAGCCACGCCAGCCCACACCCCCAGCGAGCCCGCCGCAGCGGTGTCGCCAGACAAGGTCGGGCGGCGACGGGAGCACAAACGCACGCACAGCGCGAACATCACCAACCCGCCCACCAGGTTGCCCACGCCGATGGCCGGTATGCGCGCACCGCCGCTGTAGATCCCCAGCACGGCCAAGGCCAGGGCCAAGACCAGCAGGGCCAGCGCCAGACGTCCCTCGCGCCACAAGAATGGGCGGCGTGCAAAACACGACACGACCAGCGCGATCACCACCAGCAGCGCCAGACTGGCCAGCACACGGTGCGCGGGTCGCGCCAGTGCAATACCCGGCGAGGCCTGCGTCTGGGATTCGGCCGCGCCGGTCCGCTGCTGGCCATAACACTGTGGCCACGGCGTGCACCCAGGGCCACCATCCGCCAGGCGGATGAAGGCGCTGATCACGACGATGGCCAGCACCAACACGCAGCAGATGAGCGCCAGGCGGTGCAGAAAATTCAGGCGGCGTTGCAGATCGGGCATGGGCAGTACGTCGTTTTCATGGGGTCAGTGCCGAGATCATCTCGAGGCCATTTCGAGGTCAAAACGGGTCCATTGAAAACGAACCCGACCAGCGTCCGTACAAGGCGCCAGTCCCGGCAGCCCATCGTAGCCGGGCTCGGTCCGAGGATTGGTGCCGAGATACCGATTTCTTGTTTTGGTTCAAGGTCTCACCGCAGACCGCACCGGAGAATCCCCTGGACCCGTGGACCGGACTGGGTTCGAACTTTGTTTGCCGACCGTACCGAAAGGAAAAAAATGAGTCTCAACGAACAAGCCAACGAAAGCAGCGAAGACAACGAGCCCGTGCCCTGGATGCAGCGCCTGCTCGACAACCCTTTCATTCTGCTGTTCCTGGGCGTCATGATTCCCATGGTCGTCTACACGCTGTGGGGCGTGATCGACATCCTCACCGTTCCGCTGGCCAAGTGATGGCCGCCATCGCGCGGCATTCGCCGTCCTGTTCAACCGTGCAAGGGGAATCCCAATGAGCGCCATCCTGCCACCCGCCGAACGACTGTGGTGGAAACAGCCGCTGGACCGTGTCGAAGGCACTTGGATCGTGATCGCTTTTGTCTGGTGCCTGATCATGTTTTTCATGATGGTCGGCTGGCATGTCTACGGCAAGCAGAATCTCTCGACCGAGACCTACAAGACCACGCCGGAGATGTTCAGCGCCAAAACGCAGGCCATGGTCGACAAGTACACCGTTCGCACCGAAACCGACGAAAAAATCCCAGTGGTGGCCCCACCGCCGGGCAGCGACGTCTACCTGATCGCGCGCTTGTGGAGCTTCTGGCCGATTCTCGAACTCGAGAAAGACAAAACCTACCGTCTGCACCTGACATCCCTGGACTACAACCACGGGTTCTCGCTGCAGCCGGCCAACATCAACGTCCAGGTCGTGCCGGGATACCAGCACGTGCTGACGGTCACACCCAACCAGAGTGGAGTCTTCTCGGTGGTGTGTAACGAGTATTGCGGCATCAACCATCACGCGATGGTCGGTCGCATCTACGTCAAGTGAGTGAGACCACCATGTCCAACGTGACCACCTACCGGACCTGCCCGCGCTCGGGCCTGCAGTTCGAAGCCCAAGCCGAAAAACTGATGCTGGCCAACGCCGTCGTGGCGGTGGTTTTCCTGCTCATCGGCGGCATCCTGGCCATCGGCGTCGTGCTGACACGCTGGCCCGCAGTGCACTGGCTTGAGGCCGACACCTTCTACCAGGTGCTCACGGCCCACGGCATCGACATGCTGATCTTCTGGATCATCTTCTTCGAAGTTGCGGTGCTGTATTTCTGTTCATCGACACTGCTGCGCTGCCGCATCGCCACGCCCAGATGGGCTTGGGCTTCGTTCGTGCTCATGCTGGTGGGTGCCATCATGAACAACGTTGCCGTGTTCCAGGGCGGCTCCAGCGTCATGATGACATCCTATGTGCCGATGATGGCCGCGCCCTCGTTCTACCTCGGGCTGATCCTGTTCGCGGTCGGCGCGCTGATCGCGTGTTTTGTGTTCCTGGGCACGCTGGTGATCGCCAAGAAGGAAAAGACTTACACCGGCTCGGTGCCATTGGTCACCTTCGGCGCCATCACGGCGGCCATCATTGCGATCTTCACCATCGTCTCCGGCGCGATCATCCTGATCCCCACCTGGCTGCTGTCGCTGGGTGTGATCAGCCATGTCGATCCGCTGATTTACCGCACCATCTGGTGGGCCTTCGGTCACTCGTCGCAGCAAATCAACGTCGCCGTGCACATCTCGATCTGGTACGCAGTGGCGGCGATCGCTTTCGGCGCCAAACCGATGAGCGAGCGTGTCAGCCGTGGTGCCTTCCTGCTTTACATCCTGTTCCTGCAGCTCGCCAGCGCCCACCACCTGCTGGCCGACCCGGGCGTGAGCACGGCGTGGAAGATCGTCAACACCAGCTACTTCATGTATTTCGCGGTGCTGGCCTCGATGATCCATGGCCTGACGATTCCCGGCGCGATGGAAGTGGCGCAGCGCGCCAAGGGCTACAACAACGGTTTGTTCGAGTGGCTGCGCAAGGCGCCCTGGGGCAATCCGGTGTTCTCGGGCGTGTTCATCTCGATCATTGGCTTTGGTTTCCTGGGCGGGATCTCGGGCGTGATGATGGGCACCGAGCAACTCAACATGATCATTCACAACACAATCTACGTACCGGGGCACTTCCACGCCACCGTGGTGATCGGCACCACGCTGTCCTTCATGTCACTGACCTACTTCCTGATTCCGGTGCTGTTCCGCCGTGAAATGATCGCACCCAAGCTGGCCCAATGGCAGCCCTACCTGTTCGGCCTGTCGATGTACTTCTTCGCCCTCGTGATGATGGGTGCGGGCACGCTGGGTGTCTCACGCCGACACTGGGACATGGCCTTCAGCGGCGCGGCGCTGGCCTACGATTGGCCAGGACTGGCCTACCTGATGATGGGCCTGGTCGGCATCACAGGCATGGCGGCCATCGCCGGTGGCGCGATCTACATCTACGTCACGGTGGGTTCTCTGCTGTGGGGTCGCCGTCTGGACAACGGCACCGTCAGCGCCAAAACCACGCCGATCCCGCGGACGGCCCCCAATGTGGCGATTCAGAGCCACGGCTCGGCTGGCTTTGCGGCACCCGGCACCTTCGTCCTGGCGATGATTTTCCTCGTCGCCTTCGTGGTGTATTACTTCATCAACTGGAAGTACCTCTCCACGCTGTGGGGTCTGAGCTGAGCGCTCGCCCCCGTCAAGCCCACACCGAGCACAGGGACCGACCATGGATGCCACGCTGAACCCCGGCCACGACACCATCATGCGGCGTGTGCGCACCGTGGTCGGTCTTTTCAAACTGCGCATTGGCGTGGTGGTGATGATCAGTGCGCTGGCCGGGCTGGCCATCACCCCCGGCGCGGCGCTGAGCAGCGTGCAGGTGCTGGTGCTGGCTTTGTCGGTGCTGGTGGCGTCGGCCAGTGCGGGCGCCTTCAACCAGTACGCCGAGCGCCATGTTGACCACCTGATGAAGCGCACCGCCGGGCGCGCATTCGTCACTGGCGCCTTGTCGGACTCCCGGCTGTGGCTGCTGTTGATGGCGGTGATGTTGGCCGGTGCAGTGGGGGCGGCTTGGGTCGCGATCAATTCGCTGTCGGCGCTGTTTGTTTTCCTGGGCGCTTTTTTCTACGCCGTGGTCTACACGGTGTGGCTCAAGCGGCGCAGCGCCATGAACATCGTCATCGGTGGTCTTTCGGGCAGTTTTGCGGTGCTGGCCGGCGGTGCCGCAGTCGACCCCGCACTGGGTCCCATGCCGCTGCTGCTGGCGCTGGTCTTGTTCCTGTGGACGCCGCCGCATTTCTGGAGCCTGGCGATCGCCAACCACGCCGACTACGCCGCCGCAGGGGTGCCCATGCTGCCCGTGGTGGTAGGGCCCGAGCGTGCGGCAGTGGTCGTGTTCTGGAGCACCCTGGCCCTGGTGCTGGCGTCGTTGCTGCCACTGGCCTACGGGGCCGGCGCGGTCTACGGCGCCGGTGCGCTGGCGGGAGGCACCGTCTTCCTGCACCGCGCGTGGGTGCTGATGCGCCGACCCGGGCGTGGCACGGCCATGCGCTGCTTCTTTGCCTCGATGGCGCAGCTCAGCCTGCTGCTGCTGGCTGCGATGCTCGATGCCGCGATGCGCTGATCTCGCACTTCACCCGCAGCGCCTGATGGTGCGACCGAACCCGATGCATCGCCACCTTTCCATCGCTCTCTTGTCACCGCCCCGGCACCGTGCCACCGACTGTGGTGCGCGGACCGGCCTGCGGGGGCTGCTCATGCTCATGGGCGTGTGTCTGTGCCTCGGACTGGCAAGCGGTTACGTCTGGGCTGCGGCACCCGCAGCCCCGGTGTCCAACACCACCGGTGGCAGCGCTGTGCAGGCACTGGACGAAACCACGGCGCTGGCCGCCGGGCGCTCGGCCATCGGTCGCGACATCGGTGAGCACAGCCTGATCGACAGCAACGGTCGCGCACTGCGGCTGTCTTCCTATCGCGGCAAGCCGCTGGTGGTGAGCTTCATCTACACCGGCTGCTTCCAGATCTGCCCCAGCGGCACCAAGGCGCTGGACGAGGCGGTCAAGGGCCTGGAAAAGGCTTTCGGCCCCGACAGCTTTCACATCGTCAGCATCGGTTTCAACCAACCCTTTGACTCGCCTGCGGCCATGCGCGCTTTTGCCGCGCAGCAAGGCATCACGGCGCGCAACTGGGATTTCCTGAGCCCGTCGCCGGCCGCCGTGGACAAGCTCACCCACGCCTTTGGTTTCAGCTATGTGCCCACGCCAGCCGGGTTCGACCATGTGCTGATGGCCACCGTGGTCAACGCCGAAGGCCGCATTCACGCACAGGTGTTTGGCGACCGGCTCACGGCCAGTCAGGTGGGTGAACCGCTGCGCCAGTTGCTGCGTGCCAGCGGCGTGCCACCCGAGCTGACACTGTCCAGCGTGATCGAGCGCGTGCGCGTGCTGTGCACCGTGTACGACCCTGAGACCGACAGCTACCGCTACGACTTCTCACTGATCTTCACGATCGCCGGGGGCATCACCTTTTTCATCGCCATGCTGTTCTTCTTTGCTGGCGAATGGCGCGACCGACGGCGTCGGCAACGCGTGCTGCGTCAATCGGTGGCTGCGGCGGCAACCAAAACGCCACTTGACGCTGCAGCACCGGTGGTGCGCTGAGAGCCTCCCATGCAAGCACTGCGCAACACGCGGCTGGCTGGGCTGGCGGTTTACGTCCGCGTCGAGCGCCTGTTCGATGCCGCCTTCGGCGCCGCGCGCAACCCGCTGCGCCACCTTGGCGCCACCGGCTTCATGCTGTTCTGGTGGCTGGCCCTGAGCGGCATCTATCTCTACGCCGTGCTCGACACCTCGGTGGCTGGCGCACACCGGTCGATCCAGGCGCTGTCGCAAGGACCTTGGGCCGTGGGCGGCGTGTTGCGCAGCCTGCACCGCTACTCGGCCGATGCCTTTGTGCTGGTGATGGGCCTGCACCTGCTGCGTGAAGGGCTGCACGGTCGCTACCATGGCTTTCGGCGCCACCCCTGGCTCACCGGTGTGCCGCTGCTGCCGCTGGTCTTTGTCTGCGCCGTGGGCGGTTTCTGGCTCAACTGGGATCAACTGGGGCAATTCTCTGCCGTGGCCAGCGCCGAATGGCTGGACCGTCTGCCGTTGATGGCTTCGTCGATATCGCGCAACTTCATCAGCGCCGCAGCGGTGAATGACCGCCTGTTCTCGCTGTTCGTTTTCATCCACCTGGGCGTGCCGCTGCTGCTGGTGTTCGGCCTGTGGTTCCACATCCAGCGTCTGAGTCATGCCCAAGTGTTTCCGCCGCGCCCGGTGGCGCTGGGCACCAGCGGGGTGCTGCTGGCGCTGGCGCTGGCGCTGCCGGTGCTGAGCCACCCACCGGCCGACATGGCCGTGGTGCCGACGGTGCTGGCCTACGACTGGCTGCTCTTGTTCATCCACCCGCTGGCCGCCGCATTCTCCAACGACACACTGTGGCTGCTGCTCGCGCTGGTCCTTCTGACGCTGCTGGTCCTGCCCTTCATGCCGCAGCCCGCACCGCCGCCGGTGGCCCAGGTCGATCCCGCCCATTGCAGTGGCTGTCGGCGCTGCATGGCAGACTGCCCCTACGCCGCCATCACCATGGCGCCACATCCGTACGAACGCCTCGGTCGTCTCGGGCGTGAGACGGCGGTGGTGGACGCCGACCTGTGCGCGAGTTGTGGCATCTGCGTCGGTGCCTGCCCGTCCTCGACGCCGTTTCGCAGCGTGGCCCGACTGGTCACCGGCATCGACCTGCCACAAGCCCCGATTGGCGAATTGCGCCATCGCCTGCAGCGCCAGTTGGCGGTCATGACGAGCGGGCGCCGCATCGTCGTTTTCGGCTGCGACCACGGTGCCCGGGTGGCCGCACTGGCCGCGCCCGACGTGGCCCCCTTCAGCCTGGCCTGTGTCGGCATGCTGCCGCCCTCGTTTGTGGAGTACGCCCTGCGCGATGGCGCCGACGGGGTGCTCATCAGTGGTTGCGCCGAGGGTGCCTGCGAATTCCGGCTCGGTCAGCGCTGGAGCGCCGAGCGCCTGGCCGGTGCGCGCGAGCCACACCTGCGCGCCCACATCCCTGCCGCGCAATGGGCCACCGCCTGGGCCGACGCAAGTGACGAAGACGGGCTTCGAGCCGCCTTGCAGCAACTGCGCAGACAGCTCGATGAGCATGTCGCTCGCCCTTCCAGACTGGAGGCGGAAAGTGCCTGAACGTGCGCCCGTCACACCCGCAGCCTGGATCGGCCAGGTGCTGCTGTACGCCTTGTTTGCGCTGGTCATCGGCGTCTTTTCGCGCTGGCCTCCCTACCAGGTGCTGCCCGAAGGTCAGGCCCTCATCAAACTGAGCTTCGTGCACCAGGGCAAGCTGGTGTCCGACTGCCGCCCCACACCGCCCGAAGAGCTGGCCCGGCTGCAGCCCACCATGCGAGCGCCACTCCAGTGTCCGCGTGAGCGCTCACCGGTGACGGTCGAGCTCGAGCTGGACGGTCAACTGGTGCATGGGCAGACCGCGCAACCCGCTGGTCTGTCGCGCGACGGCAACTCGGTCGTCTACCACAAGCTGCAAGTGCCGGCCGGCGAACACCACCTGAGCGTGCGCATCAAAGACGACATCCGCAGCCCCGGCTTCAACCATCGGCGCGAGGCCCGCGTGACGCTGCGTTCGGCCCAGATCATGGTGATCGATTTCAACGCCGAATCAGGTGAGATCACATTGCAATGAACCCACTGAACCCAAGCTTCGACGGCCACCGCTCACCCCCCCGCAGCAGCGCGCAAGCCCAGGCAGGCCACCTCTACGAACTGCGCCTGAGCAGCGACACCAGCCTGGCGCTGGCGCGTGGCTGGCTCTGGCTGGGCCTGCTGGCGCTGATTGTCTCGGGTCTGTTCGCGGTGGTGCTCGTGCTGGCGCGCACGCCGGGCCTGAATCAGTTTCTGCCACTGGCCGATCTCTTTCGCGTGGCGCTGGTCGTGCATGTCGATTTGTCGGTGCTGGTGTGGTTCACCGCCATGGCAGGCCTGCTGTGGAGCCTGAACAGCAGCGCAGCAGGTCGGCGCACCGGCTGGGCCGCCTGGGGCTTGTGCGCACTGGGAACGGCGCTGATGTGCGTGGCGCCATTTGCCGACCCGGGCACCCCGCTGATGGCCAACTACATCCCGGTGATTGACGGACCCGTCTTCCTCACCGGGCTGCTGCTGTTCGGTGTCGGCACCACGCTGCTGGTGCTGCGCAGTCTGTGGGCCGCCTTGCCTCCGGGGCTGCGGCTGGACGGTGCCGCCGCACTGCGTTTTGGTCTCAACGCCAGCGTCGTGGCCACGGCCGTGGCGCTGCTGGCCTTTGCCGCGTCCTTTGTGCTGACACCGGCCTCGCTGTCCGGCAAGCCCTACTACGAAATCCTGTTCTGGGGCGGTGGCCATGCGCTGCAGTTCACCTGGACCTTGCTGATGCTGGTCGGATGGCTGTGGCTGGCCGGCGCCTGCGGCATGCGGGTACCCCTGAGCCCGCGCCTGGCCTTGCTGATGTTTGCGCTGGCGCTGGTCAGCGTGTTTGTCACGCCCTACGCCTACCTGGCGCACGACATCGCCAGCGTCGAGCACCGCAACCTGCACACCTGGGCCATGCGCATCGGCGGTGGCCTGGCCATCGCGCCAGTGACGCTGGCGGTGGGCTGGGGGCTGATGCAGGCCCGCGCACAGCCGCTACAGCCCAACCAGCAGCCGCTGCGCGTGGCGCTGCTGTCGTCGATGCTGCTGTTTGCCGTCGGCGGCATCATCGGTGTGCTGATCAACGGCAACAACGTTCGCATTCCGGCCCATTACCACGGCAGCATCGTCGGCGTGACGCTGGCGCTGATGGGCCTGGTCTACCACCTGTTGCCGCAGTTGGGCTGGCGCGCGCCCGCAGGGCGTCTGGCCGTCTGGCAGCCGGCACTGTATGGCGTCGGGCAGTTGATGCACATCGTGGGGCTGGTGTGGTCGGGCGGCTACGGCGTACAACGCAAAGTGGCCGGCAGCGAACAGGTGCTGCGCAGCACAGCCGAAGTGGCGGGCATGGGCCTGATGGGGCTTGGCGGGCTGATTGCCATCATCGGGGGCATGCTCTTCGTGGTCGTGGTGCTGCGCGCCATGCGCGCGCCTGCTGTGCGTGCTGCGTCCAATTCCTGAAGCGCCCATGAGCAACCCGATCCAGGTGCTGCTGCGCTGGCCCTTCATGCACGTCGAGGCACTGTTCAACCGTGCCTTCGGCGACCGCATCAACCCGCTGTACCACCTGGGTTCGATCACCTTCTTCCTGTTCTGGATCATCGGTGGCAGCGGCCTGTACCTGTACATCTTCTTCGACACCAGCGTGAGCGGCGCCTACGATTCGGTGGAGGCCATGACGCACCAGCAGTGGTTTGCCGGCGGCGTGATGCGCAGCATGCACCGCTACGCTTCCGATGCCATGGTGATCACGATGTTGGTGCACATGCTGCGCTACTACGCGTTCGACCGCTTGCGCGGTTTTCGCTCCTTTTCCTGGCTGACCGGCGTGGCGCTGATCTGGGGGGTGTTCGCCTCGGGCGTGAACGGTTTCATGCTGCCCTGGGACCGGCTGGCGCAATACGTCACCATCGCCAGTTTTGAATGGCTGGACTGGCTGCCCAGCTTCGGTGGCACGCTGATCCGCAACTTCATCGTCCCCAGCAGCGTCAGCGACCGCCTGTTTTCGCTGCTGGTGTTCGTCCACATCGGCGTGCCGCTGCTGGTGCTGCTGCTGATGTGGATCCATGTGCAGCGGGTGCCCAATGCCAGTCTGCAACCACCGCGGCCCATCGCCATCGGCATGGTGCTGTTGCTGCTGGCCCTGTCGCTGCTGCAGCCGGTGCACAGCCAAGGGGGTGCCGCCGACCTGGCCAGCGCCGTCACGCGACTCGATCTCGATTGGTTTTTGCTGTGGCTGTTCCCGCTCATCGACCGCTGGCCCCTGGGCTGGGTGTGGGCGCTGGTGTCGCTGGCCACGCTGCTGCTGCTGGTTCTGCCCTGGCTGCCGCCCAAGCGCCGCCGCAACGCCGGGGACGCGCTGCAAATGACGCTGCACCCCGGTGGCACCAAGATCGCCCTGCGCTCGGGCGAAACCCTGCTCGAAGCGGGCCTGCGTGCCGGCCTGGCGTTGCCTTACGAATGCCGCAACGGCGGCTGTGGTGTCTGCCTGTGCAGCGTGCACCACGGCAAGGTTGACCACGGGCACTACCAGGCCGACGCATTGAGTGCCGAAATGCGCCAGCGTGGTCAGGCACTGATGTGCTGCGCCACAGCGCTGGAAGATGTCGAGATCATTGTCGATGTGCCATCTCTGATCCACTCCGATGCCCCGAGCTTGCGACGCTGGCACGGGCGCGTGCAGCAGATGACCCGCCTCGGCCCCGACGTGATGCGCTTGCTGGTGACGCCGCCCGATCAAGGCATCGCCTTTACCGCCGGTCAGTACCTCGACATCGTGCTGGCCGACGGTCAGCGCCGCGCCTTCTCCTTCGCCAGCCCACCGAACGGTGGCGGCCTGATCGAGCTGCACGTGGCGCTGGTTCCCGGTGGACGTTTCACGACCCAGGTCTTTGAATCGATGCAGGAAGGCGACACACTGGAACTCGAAGGTCCCTTCGGCCACTTCACGCTCACCGAAAGCGCGCGGCCGATCCTGTTCGTGGCGGGCGCAACCGGTTTTGCCCCGGTCAAGAGCATCGTTGAAGATGCCTTTCAGCGTGGTATCCAGCGCCCCATGCGCCTGTACTGGGGAGCACGCAACATCGGCGACCTGTACCTGCTGGACCTGGCGCGCCAATGGCAGGCAGACCATCCCCACTTCGAGTTCGTGCCGGTGCTGTCCGAACCCGACCCGGACTGGAATGGCCGCACCGGCCTGGTCCACGAGGCCATGCTCAGTGATTTTCCCGATCTGCGCGAACACGAAATATACGTCTGCGGTTCGCTGATCATGGTAGAAGTTGCCATCCCGGCCTTCTTGGCCCATGGTGCTTCCCAGAACCACTGTTTCTCCGACGCCTTCACGACACAGCGACCGCATCAGCCTCCATCCTGACCCCACCGGGAGCCTGTCCGCATGGAAATCCGATCCTCGCCCCCCAGTTTCGACATACCCCGCTACCTGTCGACGCTGCCACAGTTCAGTGAGCTCGACGCAGCCGACCAGCAGCGCCTGGCCAAAGGCTGCTCGCTGCGTCGCCTGCAGCGCGGCGACATGGTCCAGCATGCCGGTGCACCCTGCGAGGCATTCCACATCACGGTGGTGGGGCAGATCAAGTTGTTTGCCTTGTCTGCCGAAGGAAAGGAGAAGGTGGTGGAGATCGTGGGACCGAGCGGCAGTTTTGGCGAGGCGCCGATGTTTCTGGACCAACCCTGTCTGCTCAGCGCACTGGCGCTCACCGACGTGCTGCTGCTGGACGTCAACCGACGCATCCTTCTGGATGAGATCGAACGCAATCCCAGCATCGCCATGTGCATGCTGGCGGGCTTGTCGCGTCGGCTGCACGGCATGGTCCGCGACGTGCAGTCCTATGCACTGCACAGCGGTCTTCATCGCGTGATCGGCTATTTGCTGCGCGAGAGTGATGGCCTGGCGACCCAGGCATTCACGTTGTCATTGCCGGTCAGCAAGGCCACCGTCGCCTCGCGCCTGTCGCTGACGCCGGAGTACTTCTCGCGTGTGTTGCACGAACTGGAGACGGCCCGCCTGATCGCCATCGACCGGCGCGACATCCACGTGCTGGATCTGGCCCGTCTGGCCGCGTATTCGCCGCCGTAGCAAAGTGGCGCAGATGGCTGCTGCCCGCGCCGGGCCTGGGTCAAGGGCTGGGTCAAGGGCCTCATCGGCCGATTGGCGGACATACAATCAAAAACCGACCCCCGTCGGCCCCACGATGCACTAAGAGTGCTGAGAGTCTTTCGCCCATGCAATCGCAACAGATCGATCTGCCGCGCTACCTGTCGGTCTTGCCGCTGTTTGGCGACCTGAGAACCGACGAGCTCGTCCGGCTGGCCGAGGGCTGCCAGCTGCGTCGCATGCCTCGGGGCGACATGGTCTGCCGCATGGGCCAGCCCTGCGAAGAGTTCCACGTGGTGGTGGTGGGCCAGGTGAAGCTGTTTGCGATCTCGCCCGACGGTCATGAAAAGGTGATTGAGCTGGTTGGACCTGGCAACAGCTTTGGCGAAGCCCTGATGTTCAGCGGTCGTGCCTATGTGGTCAATGTTCAGACCTTGTCCGACAGCCTCTTGCTGGTGGTCAGCAAGGCCGCCGTTCTGGCCGAGGTGGCGCGTGACCCGCGCTTTGCGATGCGCTTGCTCACCAATCTCTCGCGGCGCATGCAAAGCCTCATCAACGACGTGCAATCGGACGCTTTGCACAGCGGCATGCAGCGCGTGATCGGCTACTTGCTGCGCGAGAGCGAGAGCCAGGCGCCCCAGGTTTTCACGCTGTCATTGCCGGCCAGCAAGGCCACCATCGCCTCGCGCCTGTCGCTGACGCCGGAGTACTTCTCGCGCGTGTTGCACGAACTGGAGGCCGCCGGTTTGATCGTTATCGACAAACGCGAGGTGCGCATCCTTGACGCAGCCAGGCTGGCGCGTTACCCGGCGACCTGAGGATGCCCATCGCACCCGTTCTGCCTGGTGTGGTGTTGTGCTCTTGATGGAACAAATAACTCAGCGGTCACGCAGATGCAGACCGGTTTTCTTCAGCACCGAGCAGGCGTACAGCGCGCAGAAGAACCGCCTCAGCGTGGCGCCACCCCGGCGCCAGCGCGCATGTCGGCGCGCTCGATGCTGTGGGCCAGTTCCTGCGCAAACTCGCCATCGGGTGGTGCGTGCGTGCGGGCGCGGCGCCAATGGACGGCGGCAGCGGCAAACTCTCCGCGCTCGAAAGCAGCGGCACCAGCCAGCGCCAGCGCCTTGGGATGGTCGGCATCGATCTTCAAGGCACGCTCGACCAGTTGAAGCGGCTCGCCTTCGATCCGGAAGCCCTGCGCCGCTGCCAGCACGTCGGCATAGTCGGTCAGCACCTGGGGGCTGTCGGGAGCGAGGGCCAGCGCGCGCGCATAGGCGTTGGCGGCCTCGGGGTACTGCTCCAGCGCGGCGCGCGAGCGACCCAGCAGACTCCAGTCGTCGGCGCTGCCGCCCTGGGTCTGCAGGCGCGCCTGCAATTGCGCCACGCGGTCTTGCGCCTGGTGGGGGTCGATGAGCGCGGGCGCTGCGCCCAGGCCGCTCAGCAAGGTGTCGGGCTCTCCCACTTGCCAATAGATGCCTGCCGCCAGCAAGGGCGTGCCCAGCGCCACGCCCCAATGCAACACGCGACCGCGCACTGCCGGGTGCAACGGTTCGGCGGTGGCCTGCGTCCGGTTCGGGCTTGGCTCGACCACAACCTCAGTCGCAGCCTCAGTCGCCTCTTCGGCCACGCACGCAGACGCACCACGGCGGCGCGCCACCTGTCTCCAAAAGGCCCACAGCGCCACCGCCAGCAACAGAAAAGGCCCGCCCCACAGCAGCACCGTGCGCGCCTGGAGAGCGGGCCGGTAACGCACGAAGTCGCCGTAGCGCTGAACCATGAAGTCAAGAATGTGCTGTTCGGACTCGCCACGCGCCAGGCGCTCACGGATCTGGGTGCGCAGGTCCACCGCCAGCGGTGCCATGGATTCGGCGATGGTCTCGTTCTGACACACCAGGCAGCGCAGTTCAACCGCCACGCGCTGCACCCTGGCCTCGAGTTGCGGGTCGGCGTCCATCGGGCGCACCGGCTCGGCACCGGTGGCTGCACCAGCCAGCACCGCCAGGGCGAGACCAGCCGCACGCAAGGCGCAGCGCAGCGTGTGCAGTGTGTGAAGTTCAGCCATCGAGTCTGCGCATCAGAGGGAGGATGGTGTCGCGCAAGGCCTCGCGCGTGAGCACGCCGATGTGCTTGTGGCGGATCACCCCCTGCTTGTCGATGACAAAGGTCTCGGGCAGACCGTAAACACCGTAGTCGATGCCGATGCGCCCGTCGAAGTCGGTCAGGTTGGCGCGGTAGGGGTCGCCGCCATGGCGCTGGATCCAGACTTTCGCGGCTTCGGGTTTGTCCTTGTAGTTCAGGCCGATCAGCGTCCACCGACCTTCACGCGCCAATTCCAGCAGCAGCGGGTGCTCTTGCACGCAGGCGGCGCACCACGAGGCCCAGACGTTGAGCAGCCAGACCTGTCCACGCAACTCCTGCGTGGACAGTGTGCGTGCCGGATCCTCCAGCCTGGGCAGTTGAAAAGTCGGCGCCGGCTGGCTGATCAGGGGCGACGGCACCTCGCGCGGGTCGAGCCGCAGACCCACGGCCAGCATCAGCACCAGCAGGGCAAAGATCGCCAACGGGAGAAAGCGTTTCATCACAGCCCCAGGCCTTTGCTGGACGCAACCGGGTCCAGGTCGGAACGCCCGGGCAGCGCCGAGCCACCCGCATCGGTCGCGGCGGATTCGACGCTGTCGCGGCGCCGGTGGCGGCGGTAACGGCTGTCCAGCGCGGCGACCAGTCCGCCCAGCGCCATCAGGGCGCAACCGGCCCATATCCAGTTGATAAAGGGCTTGTGATACAGGCGCACGCTCCACGCACCGCCACCCAGCGACTCGCCCAGCGCGACGAACAGGTCGCTCGTGATGCGGTTGTCAATGGCGGCTTCGGTCATGGGCATGCCCCGTTCGCGGTACAGGCGTTTCTCAGGCTCAAGCACCGCCACGGTGCGGCCTTCGCGGCTGACCGTGATGCGCCCGATGACGGCGTCGTAGTTGGGTCCGGCGTGATCGCGCACGCCGTCAAAGACAAAACGGTAGCCCGCGAGCTCGGCGCCGTCGCCCGGCACCATGCGCACATCGCGCTCGGTTTCGTAGCCGCTGACCAAGGTCACACCGACCACGAACACGGCCACGCCCGCGTGAGCCATCTGCATGCCCCACCAACTGCCGGGCTGCGCGCCCAGGCGTCCGACGATCCCTTTGCGTCCGGCGCCTGGTTTGCCCGCACCCCGGGCTCGCTGCCACACGCCGCCCAGGCCCAGCGCCAGTATCCACACCGCCAGCGCCAGCCCAAAGCCGACCATCGGTTTGTAGGGTGCCGACCAAAAAAGCGGCGCCAAACCCCCGACCGTCAGCGCCAGCAAGCCCGCAGCGCGTGCGCGGCGCAGCAACAGGGCCAGCGAGGCGTGGCGCCACGGGGCCAGCGGCGCCAGCGCCATCAGCAACAAGGCCGGTGCGATCAGCGGCACGAACACCGCTTCGAAGTACGGCGCACCCACCGAGAGCTTGCCCAGCCCCAGCGCGTCGATCGCCAGCGGGTACAGCGTGCCCAGCAACACCGCCGCCGCAGCCACCAGCAGCAACACGTTGCCGACCAGCAGCATGGACTCGCGCGAAACGGGTTCGAAGGCGCCACCGCTGCGGATCACCGGCGCACGCCAGGCAAACAGACTGAGCGAGCCGCCAACCACCAGCACCAGAAAGACCAGGAGGAAGCTGCCGCGCGAAGGGTCGGTGGCAAAGGCGTGTACCGAACTGAGTACGCCCGAGCGCACCAAAAAGGCTCCCAGCAGCGACAGCGAGAACACCAGGAGGGCCAGCAGCGCCGTCCACAGCCGCAGGCTGCCACGCCGTTCGGTCACGATCAGGGAGTGCATCAGCGCCGTGCCGGCCAGCCAGGGCACGAAGGATGCGTTTTCCACCGGATCCCAGAACCACCAGCCGCCCCAGCCCAGTTCGTAGTAAGCCCACCAGCTGCCCAGGGCCACGCCCAGCGTCAGGAAAGCCCAGGCCACCATGACCCAGGGGCGTGCCCAGCGCGCCCAGGCCTCATCCAGGCGCCCGGCCAGCAGGGCGGCCACGGCAAAGGCAAAGACCACCGCAAAGCCGACATAACCCATGTAGAGCAGCGGCGGGTGAAAGATCATGCCCGGGTCTTGCAGCAGCGGGTTGAGGTCGCGCCCCTCCTCGGGTGCCGGTAACAGCCGCGTCAAGGGGTTGGAGGTGAACAGCATGAAGGCCAGAAAACCGCAGCTCACCCAACCCATCACGCCCAGGATGCGCGCCACCAGCGGCTCGGGCAGGCTGCGCGAGCGCCAGGCCACGGCCAGGGTCCAGCCCGCCAGCACCAGCACCCACAGCAGGAGCGAGCCCTCGTGGCCGCCCCACACCGCAGTCACGCGGTACATCAGAGGCAACTCGGAGTTGGAGTTTTCTGCCACGTACAGCACCGAGAAGTCGTGCGAGAGAAAGGCCGCCGTCAGCACGGCATAGGCCAGCGCCACGCAGACGAACTGCGCCAGTGCCGCCGGCCGTGCCCAAGCCATCCAGTCGCTGCGGCCCAGGCTGGCCCCGGCCAACGGCACAGTGGCCTGCACCAAGGCCACGACCAAGGCCATCGACAGCGCCAGTTGGCCCCATTCGGGGTTCATCGCGAAACCTCCACCACCGTGCTGATGTAAGGTTTGGTGACGGGAGCCTTGGCGCGGGGCGTCAGGCCTGGAGGCGTCGGTCCTTGCACCGGCTGCGCCTGGTGCAAGGCTTGTGCAGCCTCTGGGGGCATGTAGTTTTCGTCGTGCTTGGCCAGCACCTGGTCGGCGCGAAACAAGCCATCGCTGCCCAACCGACCCTGCGCCACCACGCCTTTGCCTTCACGAAACAGGTCGGGCAGCAGGCCGCTGTAGAACACCGGCACCTGGTGCGCGGTGTCGGTCACGACGAAGCGCACCACCAGGCTGACCGGGTCGCGCTGTATCGAGCCCACTTCCACCAGCCCGCCGATGCGAAAGCTGCGCTCCAACGGTGCCTCGCGCGCCACCACCTGTGTGGGGCTGAAGAAGAACACCAGGTTGCTGTTGAACGCGTTGAGCAGCAGCGCCAGCGCGGTGCCCAGGGCGGCCAGTCCTGCGGTCACCGCCAAGGCCCGTTTGTGTCTGGGTTTCATGTCGTGTCTCGGTAAGGGTTCATTCACACAGGGCGCGGCGGCGCTGCCGTATGGCCCATGACTCGGCTGCCATCAGCGCCGCGCAGGCACCGAACGAGCCCCACACGTAGAGGCCGTAGCCACCCATGTGCCAGAAATCGCTCCAGTCGGCCCAGTTCATGCGGCCTCCCCGGCAGGCACCCGCATCAGCTCACGTTGAGCCCACAGGGTGTGGCGCTCGCGTTCGAGAATGATCACGCGCAGCCGCGCCAGCGCTGCCGCAATGCTGTACATCCAGAACGCCAGCGCCATCAGCAGCATGCCCATGAGCATCACCTGCGCCATGCTGGACGCTCCCGTCAGGCTCACCGAGGCGCCCTGGTGCAAGGTGTTCCACCACTGCACCGAGAAGTAAATGATCGGCACGTTGACCACACCCACCAGCGCCAGCAGCGCAGCCGCTCGGTCGGCCCGGCGCTCGTCGTCGATGGCCGCATGCAAGGAAATGAAGCCGATGTAGAGAAACAGCAGGATCAGCTCTGACGTCATGCGAGCGTCCCAAGCCCACCAGGTGCCCCAGGTGGGCTTGCCCCACAGAGCGCCGGTCCACAGCGCGAGCAAGGTCATCAAGGCGCCGGTGGGCGCCAGCGCGCTGGCCAGCATGAACGACAGGCGGGTGTTGAAGATCAGCCCCATGGCCGCCCAGAAGGCCATCACCAGGTAAATCAGCATCGACATCCAAGCCGCCGGCACATGCACGTAGATGATGCGGTAGGCATCGCCCTGCTGGCTGTCGGTGGGGGCCAGGCCCAGCCCCACCCACAGACCGGCGGCGGCAAACACCACCGCCAGCGCCGCAAACCAGGGCAGCAGGCGCCCGGCCAATGGGTAAAAATTTTGCGGTGCCGCGTAATGGAACCAGTTCCATGCGGGGTTCGTTTTCATGACGGGACTCCAGCGTGTGGCAGCGTTTTCATGCGGCCTACTCCAGCGAGATCCGCAAGGCCGCCGCCGTCGCCAGCGGCGAGAGAAACAAGGCCAGCGCCAGCATCGCGCCCAACAAGGAAAAATGCCCGCTGACACCCAGCCCGGTGTGGCTGGCATCGACCGCGCCGGCACCGAAAATCAGCACCGGCACCACCAGCGGCAGCACCAGCAAGGACAGCAGCACTCCGGCCCCGCGCACGCCCACGGTGAGCGCCGCACCGATGCCGCCCACCAGGCTCAGCAAGGGGGTGCCCAGCAGCAGCGAGGTCGCAAGCACCATCGCCGAGCTGAACGGCAGATCGAACTGCAGCGCCAGCAGCGGTGAAATCAGGGTCAGCGGCAGCCCCGAGCACAACCAGTGCGCCAGCATCTTGGAGAGCACCAGCAACGGCAGCGGGGTACAGGACAGCAGCAGTTGCTCCAGCGTGCCGTCGTGGTGATCGTCGGCAAACAGCCGACCCAGCGACAGCATCGATGCCAGCAGCGCCGCCACCCACACCACACCGGGCGCCATGCTGCGCAGCAACTCGCGCTCGGGGCCCACGCCCAGTGGAAACAGGCTCACCACGATGACGAAGAAGACCAGCACCGCAGCGCTGTCGGCGCGGCGGCGCAACGCCACCCGCAGGTCGCGCTGCAGCACGCAGCGCATTCCAGTCCATACAGAAGGGCTCATGCGCTGCGCTCAGAGTTGCAGCACCAGGGGTGGCTCGCCCTGCGGCAGCGCCAGGCCCTGGTGGCTGGTGAGCACGACCACGCCAGCGCGCGCCAGGTGCGCGGCCAGCAGGCCCTGCAACCACTGCGTGGCGACGGCGTCGAGTGCGTTGAAGGGTTCGTCCAGCACCCACAGTGGCACGCTGGTGGCCAGCATCAGGCGCGCCAGGGCCACACGCCGACGCTGGCCTTGCGAGAGCACCCTCGCGGCGCTCTTTTCGCGTCCGGCCAGACCGGCAAAGGCCAAGGCCTCCAGCATCTGGGCCCGGGTCGGCGCGAGCCCGGTCAACTGGCAGGCCGAAGCCAGGTTCTCGATGCAGGACAAGTCGTCTTTGAGTGCTGCCGCATGGCCCAGATAGACCAGCTCGCGGTTGAACTCGTCGCGTGCGCGCGCCACCGGCTGCTGGCGCCAACACACCTCGCCCTGGCTGGGGCTCAGCAAGCCACAGACGATGCGCAGCAAGCTGGTCTTGCCCGCACCGTTGGCACCGGCCACATGCAGCAAGCGCCCCGCAGGCACTTGCACGCCAACTTGGCTGAACAGCGAGCGTCCTGAACGCGCACATGCCAGATCACGCAATTCAAGCAAAGCGGCCACGGTAGCGGGCCGGGCCACGCCGACCAAGCTGCTCAAGGAGCATGTGGCGCGAGGTCGACCGTGCGGAGTGAGAGGACATGAACATGATGGTGGCCAGTGTTTCTCTCAGGGCCGCGACAGTCCATGATGTGCATCAAGATTCCGCACTTCGGGTGGCGTCCATGCGCCAAGGCACGGTGCAGTCACCGCATCACCACCGCGTTTTTGCCGCACCTCTGGATGCCGTCACGGCAGAACTTCGACCAACCCCTTCATCTCCGGGTGCGGGCCGCAAACATAAGGGTAGAGACCTGGCTTGTCGAACACACGTTCCCAGAATTCGCCAGGAAAGAAGCGTTCGCTCTCGAACCCCTGCGGCCCGGTGAACAGGACGGAGTGCGTGGTGCGCCGTTCCATGTTGGTCCATCTCACACGCGTGCCGACCTTGACACTGAGCGTGGCGGGCGTGAACTTGTAGTCTTGGATCAACACCTCGGCGTTGCCGGGGACGGTCGCACCCGCCTTGTCGGGCGCCCAAGGCACAGCCACCAAAAAGCCGATGATCCAGACACCGGCGTGGCGACGCGAGATCCGGGCCGCCACGCCTGGCGGGCACCGGTCGCGCCACAATGGGTCAGCGCACACGCTGTTCATCGGACAGAAGCCTTTGACCACCGGATCGGCTCAATGCTTGTTAGCCGTGATATCGGCCTTGGCGTCCAGACCCAGCGTGTGACCCAGCGACACGTGATGGAAACGTCCGGCGCTGTGGTCGTCGTGGATGGCAAACCCGAAGTTGTAGGTCTTGCCTGCGGTCAAAGCGATGTCGCCCTGCCCGCCGGTGAACTTGCGCGTGAAGACCACGACCCACTCGTCGCCCTTCTTCTCGCCCTTGGCGTCAACCAACGCCTTGCCACCGTCCATCACGCGTTTGTCGGCAACATGACCGTCGTGCCTGGCGCCTTTGCTGGTCCATTGCATCAAGTCGTAGTACTTGCCAGTGGCCAGGTTGCCATCCTTCACGTACTTGGTTTTCTTGTCGTCCTTGCCATCGGGCATGGTGCGCAGGTCGGCGTGACAGGATTCCCAGCAACCCGACAGGTTGGCCCGCTCGATCTTGTTGTCGTCAAGCATCAGCGTGAGCTTGACCTGGTTGGTCGGGTCCATTTTCTCGGCGCCGCCACCGGCCGGCTGCTTCCAGCTGAAGCGCAGATAGAGCTGGCTGCCGTCGTGCGCGGCCTGCACGTTGACGGGAACAGAACCCGCCTTGCCCTTGATGGGGCGGGGTTCGAGCAACTGCCCGCTGGCCAATTTCTTGCCCATGTCGGCGGCTTCTTGATCGTGGCAACTGGCACAGCTCTCGCCCTTGCGCAGCGCGCGCGCGCCACTGTGGTCGGAGCCCTTGGTGATCCACTCGATGGGTGAGGCGCCGGGATACAGCAGCGTGATCTTGCTGGCGGTCACCTTGCTCCAGTCGGGCGGCGCGGCCTGGGCCGAGCCCAGCGTCAAGCCCAGACAGGCGCAGAGCAAGAGAAGGGGGGGTGTGTGTTTCATCATCGTTCCTCGCAAATGGGCTGGGGTCGGGGTTGACATCTACTCTTCTTCCTTCATGCCTGCCGGTTTTTTGTGGGCGATGCCTTGGTGGCAATCGATGCAGGTCTCGTTGTTCTTCACCGCCAGTTCGTGCGAGCGCTTGGCGCGTGGTTTTTGCTTTTCGGTGTCCATGCTGGCCATTGAATGGCAGTTGCGGCATTCCAGCGAGTCGTTGGCCTTCATGCGCGTCCATTCGCGTTCAGCCAACCGCAGGCGGTGTGCCTCGAATTTTTCGGGCGTGTCGATGGTGCCGAGGACTTTGCCGTAGAGCTCGCGCGTGGCCTGCACCTTGCGAACCATCTTGGGCACCCATTCGCGCGGCACATGGCAATCGGCGCAGACGGCGCGCACACCAGTGCGGTTGTTGTAATGGATGGTCTTTTGATACTCGGCATACACGTTGTCTCTCATCTCATGACAACTGATGCAAAAGGTTTCGGAGTTGGTGGCCACGACCGCCGTGTTGAAGCCACCCCAAAACAGCACGCCCGAAATGAAACCGACCACCAGCAGCGTCAGCAGGGAATATTTGGCACTGGGGCGACGCAGGCGACTGAGAATGCCACCACCAGGCGAGGGAGAGCTCTTGTTCATGCGTTGCAGGCTCGTATTGCGGCGAAACAGGCGACCGCCGCAGCGGTCGCACCACGCTTGGGCGGTGCGCCAGGCAGGCGCACCGCCGTTACCCATCAAGCAGCCCTCAATAGATGTCGTGCTGCGTGTTCCAGACGTTGAACTTGCCGGTCGGCGTGATCATGTCGGGGCTGGTGATCACCCTCTTGAGCTTCAGCGTCTTGTCGTCGTAGATCACGATGGCCGACTGGTCGGTCTTGCCACCCCACAGCGAGATCCAGACTTCGTCGCCCTTTTCGTTGTACTCCTGGTGCACGGCACGGCGCAGCGCCTTGGTCACCGGCAGGCCGGAGTCCTTGGCGACATCGATGCGAACCGGCGGCTTGCTCAGGTCGCGAATGTCAAACACATAGTTGACCTCGGCCATCTCGCGCTCGGGGTGCATCGGCATGTCGGCCCACAGGTGGTTCGATTTCGGATGCGTCTTGACGAACAGGTTGCCGGCACCGGGCATCTTCAGCTCTTGGACAACTTTCCAGTTGTACTGCTTGAACTTGGCGTGCTTCGGGTCGTCCGAAGGCGTCGAGATCAGCGACACCACCGGATCGCCCAGGTGGCCCGTGGCCCAGACTGGGCCGTACTGCGGGTGCATGAAGTTGGCGCCGCGTCCCGGGTGCGGGATCTTGGCGGTGTCGATCAGTGCCGCCAGCTTGCCGGTCTTGGTGTCCACCGCCGCGATCTTGTTCGAGGCGTTGGCCGCGACCAGGAAGTAGCGCTTGCTGGCGTCCCAGCCACCGTCATGCAGAAACTTGGCCGACTCGATTTTGGTCGTCTTCAGGTTCTTGATGTCGCTGTAGTCGACCAGCAGGATCATGCCGGTCTCCTTGATGTTCACCACCCACTCGGGCTTGATGTGCGAGGACACGATCGAGGCCACGCGCGGCTCCGGATGGTACTCGCCGTCGACCGTCATGCCGCGCGTGGAAACCACTTTGAGAGGTTCCAGCGTGCCCCCGTCCATGATCGAGTACTGGGGCGGCCAGTAGCTGCCGCCGATCAGGTACTTGTCCTCGTAGCCCTTGAACTTGGAGGTGTCCACCGAGCGTGCGTCGGAGCCCATGCGGATGGTGGCGACCGTGGTCGGCTTCTCAAACCACATGTCAATCAGTGTCACCAGGCCATCGCGGCCCACCGTGTAGACATAGCGGCCCGACAGCGACAGGCGCGAGATATGCACCGCGTAGCCGGTGTCCAGAATCTGCCAGATCTGCTTGGTGTCGCCGTCGATCAGCGCCAGCTTGCCGGTGTCGCGCAAGGTGGTGGCGAAAACGTTCTTCAAGTTGATGTTGTTCATCTGCTTGGTCGGACGCTGCGCCACCGGCACGATCAGCTTCCATGAATCCCGCATGTCTTTCAGGCTGAATTCGGGCGGGATCGGTGGCACCTGCTGGATGTAGCGCGCCATGATGTTGATCTCTTCCTTGCTCAGGATGTCGTCATAGTTCACCATGCCGCCCTCGGTGCCCAGAGCAATGATTTTCTCCAGGCGCGCGGTGCCCAGTTTGAGCATGCCACCCTCCTGTACCGTGCCATCGGGGGCCTTCTTGGACCACAGCGGCTCCAGGTTCTTGCCCGTCGCACCCTTGCGCAGCACACCGTGGCAGCCCGCGCAGCGCTCGAAGTAAATTTTCTTGCCCACCTCCTGCTCAGCTGCGCTCATGGGCGGTGCGGTCTGGCCGTAGGCCGAGAACGCGCTGACCAGCAGCGCGGCTGCAGCGACGAGGTTGAACTTGCCTGTCTTCATGAAAGAACTCCTTGTATGTTTCGCGCAGCCGGCCCCGTGTTGACGCGAGGCTCGCTGGCGGCTGCATTGCCATGGTGCGAGCGAGGGCATCGTGCGCTTGGGGGAGTTCTCTGTCCTTGAACTGGTTCAAGACTGTTGCCGCTGACCAAAACCGTGCGGAACCGACGCCGGTGTTTGACCGGCGCTGTGTCATCTCTGTCTGAGTGTGGGTGCTCTGCGCAGGAGGTTCAGGACGCCTGCGCAGACGGTGGTGCCAACGCACTGCCGAAGCCGTTCGACAGCTTCAAAAAACCCAGCGCTGGGTCAAATTCAGCGGTACCCGGTCGGACTGGACCGACCGGGCCGCGCCACTCACTGCGCCAGCAGTTTCTTCACGTCGTCAGCCAGCACCTGCGCGCCGCTGTTGTAGCGGTGGTACAGGCGGATGCGACCCTGCGGGTCGTACACGTAGCTGCCAGCCGAGTGATCCACGGTGTAGCTGGTGGGCGTGGGGCCATCCACTTTCTTGTAGTAAATCCCGTAGCTCTTGGCCAGTGCCGGCAAGTCCTCAGGCGCGGCGTACAAAGCGAGAAAGCTGGGGTCAAAGCTGGCCATGTACTGCTTCATGATCTCAGGCGTGTCACGCTCCGGATCGACGCTGATGAACAGGCCTTGCAAACGCTCCCCATCGGCACCCAGCAGGCGCCGGGCCTCGGCCAGCTCGCCCATCGCTGTGGGGCAGACATCCGGACACTGGGTGAAGCCAAAAAACACCACCACCACCTTGCCCTTGAAGTCGGCCAGGGTGCGCGGCTGGCCGTTGTGGTCGGTCAGGGAGAAACCGGTGGCGTAGGTGGCGCCGGAGATGTCGATGCCCGAGAAAACCGCCTTGGAGGGCCGCTCGGTGCAGCCGCTCAGCGTCAGCCAGCCGAGCGCGCCAAGGGTGACGCCCAACACGGTGCGGCGGGTGCAAGTCGGGTCGAAGGTTGCAAGGGACATGGCATTCAGGGGGCGTGATGAACCGTCAGCGCGGCGAACAGCAACGGGCATCCGATGACAGGCAGGACCACGGCACGGGTGGCGGGGGAGCGGTGCTCATCGGGCTCGTCAGGACATGCTGGATCGGAAGGTGCGAGAACGGGCATGGGCCGCGTGGCTGTCAGACAGGGCGCCGGTCATGACGATGATCAGTGCGGCGGCCCCGGCCGTGTGCCCCACAGCGGCCAGCAGCGGCCATTCAAGCACCACGGTGGTCAGACCGCTGGCGAGCTGCCACAAGGCCAGTGCCAGCAAGGCGTACGCGGTGTTGCGCATGCCGGGCACCGACCACAAACGCCAGGCCAGCCAGATCAGGGCGGCCAGAACCACGTAGGCCGCCAGGCGGTGAACGTAATGAATGGCGGTGAGCGCGGAGAACGGGATCGCATCGCCCGAGCGGTCCTGCCCGAGTTCGCGCCACAGCGAGAAGCCGGTCCGGAAATCCATCGATGGCCACCAACTGCCCTGGCAAGTGGGGAAGTCCATGCAGGCGAGCACCGCGTAGTTGGTGCTGACCCAGCCACCCAGCGCGATCTGCAGCCACAGCAAGGCAAACACCCACCACAGCGCGAGGCGGGTGCCACGCTGGATCGGCACCGAATCCGGTCGGGCCGGATCGGCCCTGGCATAGCCCGCCGACTGGAATCGCAACAGCGCCAGCAACGCCATGCCGCCCAGCAGGTGCAGGGTGACCATGGCCGGAAACAGCTTCATCGTCACAGTGAGGGCCCCGAACGCGCCCTGTACACAGACCCAGATCAGCGTGAATGCGGGCCACCCAAACGACACCGCCAAGTGGCGCCGCTCCCGCCAGCTCACGGCGGCCAGCACCACGATCAGCACGCCCACGGCGGTGGCGAGGTAGCGGTGAATCATTTCGATCCAGGCCTTGGTGAAGGTGACTGGACCGGTGGGCATGGCCTCTTGCGCCGCGCTGATGGCCGCACTGGCACCGACCGGGCTGGCACTGCCGTAGCAGCCGGGCCAGTCGGGGCAACCCAGGCCGGAATCGGTCAGTCGCGTGAAGGCGCCAAACACCACCAGATCAAAGGTGAGGAACAGCGTGAGCAGCGTGAGCACGCGCAGGCGCTGAACGGTCGGCGCGTGGCGGTTGCGCAACCACACCCAGGCCAGCGGTCCGAGCGCGATCACCACGCCCAGCAGCATCAGGCGGGCCATGGGAGTCAGGTCGTAGAGCGGCTGCGTTTCCATGTCAGTTGCTCCACCGCGCTGCGCGCGACCCGTGGCACATGAAACGGTCCAACCCAGGGGCACCGCCGGA
>PNMN01000004.1 GCA_013823655.1 Comamonadaceae bacterium
AAAGGCTGCCCGCCGCTGGCCCGGGAGCGCAAGCGCCGCGAACGCGACGGCCTGCTGATCACCCCGATCGGGCGCGACGGTTACTTCATCCCGATCGACGCCGTGCCTGCCATTTCTGCCAAAGTCGCACAAGGACCCGATCCGCGCCTGCCGACCGAGCCGACACAGCCGGCGTATGCGGCGGATGCTCGCGGCCTGCGCTGGCTGCTGGCCGAACTGTTCGACCACCTCTGGCCCTGGAGCGCAGCGGGCTGGCGCAGCCAGCGCGCCCTGCAGATCGCGGGCTTCTCCCTGGCATTGGCCGCCAGCGTGGCCTGGGCCATGGCCGCCAACGCTCGCCTGTCCTCGGGCGCGATCATCGCCTGGTGGTTCGGCTGGAGCGTCTATGAAGTGCTGATCCGCATGAGCGGCAAGCGCTATGTGAAGGACGGCCCGTGGTGGCAGCGGCGCTACCGCGTGGCCAACGCGATGGACATGCTCAGCTACGTCGGCTTCAAGAACCTGCTGATCGGCGCGGCGCTGTTCCTGGCGCTCAAGGCCCTGGGGGTACTGACGTGAAACCGCCCCCCGTTCTGGTGCGCTGCCTGCTGGCCTGCCTGATCGGCTGGTTCGCCCCGCCCTCGTGGGCCGCGCTGTGGCGCGTCGCTCCGGGCCAGGACATCCAGGCGGTGATCGACCAGGCGGCAGCGGGCGACACCGTTGAAATCGAACGCGGCTTCTACGACCAGAACCTGCGCATCGAAAAGCCGCTGACCTTGCGCGGCCTGCAGCGCCCCACGCTCAGCGGAGGCCAGCGCGGCGACACCATCCGGGTGACGGCACCGGATGTGACCATCGAAGGCCTGATCGTGCGCGATTCGGGCACCAGCCTGCTGGCCCAGCACGCCGGCATCTACATTCAGCCCGGCGCGCACCGGGCGGTGGTGCGCGACAACGTGCTGGTCTACAACCTGTTCGGCCTGTGGATCGAAAAAGCCGACCACGTGCGCATCGAGCGCAACAACATCACCGGCCTGCGCGACGTTCAGTCGTCCCAGCGCGGCAACGGCATCCAGCTCTACAACACCAAAGGCGCCCGCATCACCGGCAACAACGTGTCCTTCGTGCGCGATGCGCTCTACGTGGACGTGTCCCACGACGCCGAATTCCGCAGCAACAGGCTGCACCACAGCCGCTACGGATCGCACTACATGAACTCCCACCGCAACCTGTGGGAGGACAACGACAGCTACCACAACCGCGGTGGCCTGGCCCTGATGGAAGTGCGCGATCAGGTGGTGCGCAACAACCGCACCTGGGGCAACTCGGACCACGGCATCATGCTGCGCACACTGCAGGACTCGGTGATCGAGCACAACATCGTCGTCGGCAACAACCGCGGCTTCTTCATCTACGACGTCGGCTACGCCACCCTGCGCGGCAACCTGGTGCTGGACAACCAGGTCGGGGTCCACCTGTCGGCCGGCTCCATCCACAACCAGGTGGTCGGCAACGACTTCATTGGCAACCGCGAGCAGGTGCGCTACGTCGGCGCGCGCGATCAACCCTGGGGCGGCCAGACGGCCGGTCAGGGCAACCACTGGAGCAACTACCTCGGCTGGGACCGCGACGGCGACGGCGTGGGCGATGTGCCCTACGAGGCCACCGACCTCGTGGACCGCCTGCAATACCGCCACCCCATCGTCAAGCTGCTGCTGGGCAGCCCGGCGGTGCAGGCACTGCGCTGGCTCGGGCAGCAGTTTCCCGTGCTGCGCGTACCCAGCGTGACCGACAACCACCCGGCCATGCTGCCGGCCCACAAGAACTGGAGCGAATGGCGTGACAAGCACTTCCGCTGATGCCCTCGTCATCGAGGGGCTGAGCAAACACCATGGCCAGGGGCGTTCGACGCTGAAGGCGCTCGATGGCGTGAACCTGCGCATGGCGCGTGGCCAGCTCCATGGGCTGATCGGCCACAACGGCGCGGGCAAAAGCACGCTGTTCAAGCTGGTGCTGGGCCTGATCACGCCGACCGCCGGCCGCATCGCGGTGGACGGCATCGCGGTCGGTGGTCGGCAGTTCCGGCAGGCTCGCCAGTCGATCGGCTACCTGCCCGAAAACCTGGTGCTCTACGACAACCTCTCGGGGCTGGAGACGCTGCACTTTTTTGCCCGCCTCAAGGGCGCGCCAGCCCGGCAGTGTCCCGAGCTGCTCGAGCGCGTCGGCCTGGGCGCGGCGGCGCAGCGCGCGGTGCGCGAGTACTCCAAGGGCATGCGGCAACGCCTGGGCTTTGCCCAAGCCCTGCTGGGTGCGCCGCAACTGCTGCTGCTCGACGAGCCGACGACAGGCCTGGACCCGTCGGCCATCCGGGACTTCTATGCACAGCTCGACAGCCTGCGCCAGCAAGGGGTGACCATCGTGATCAGCTCGCACATTCTGGCCGAGCTGCAGCAGCGCGTGGACCGGCTGGCCCTGCTGGCCAATGGCACGCTGCGCGCCGAAGGCACCGTGGCCGAGTTGCGCGAGCGCTCGTGCATGCCGGTGACGATGGTGGCGCGCGCAGACGGGCCCACGCTGGACCGGCTGGCCACCACGCTGACCGAGACCGCCGCGCTGGGCATTGAACGTCAGGAGCCCCAGACGCTGCTGCTGCGCTGCCCCCAAGAGCACAAGATGGCCGTGCTGCAACGCCTGGTCGCGGCCAACCTGGTGGACCTGCAGGTGCGGGAGCCGACGCTGGAAGATGTGTATTTCGAACTGCGGGAAACCCCATGAACCACTGGCTGCAACCGGGGCAGATCCGGACACTCGCCGCCAAGGAATTCCGCGACCGCCTGCGCAACCGCTGGGTGCTGGCGGTCGCCCTGGTGTTCACGGTGTTCTCGCTGCTCATCACCTATTTCGGCTCTGCCGTGCAGGGCCAGATCGGTCCCCGCTCGATCGAGCTCACCATCGCCAGCCTGGTCAGCCTGGTGATCTACCTGATCCCGATGATCGCCCTGCTGCTGGGTTTTGACGCCGTGGTGGGCGAGCGCGAGCGCGGCTCGCTGGACCTGCTGCTGTCGCTCCCGATCACCCGGCTGGAGCTGCTGCTGGGCAAGTTCGTCGGTCTGGCGGCGGCGCTGGCGCTGTCCACCGTGGCGGGCTTTGCGATGGTGGCGGTGCTGCTCTACCTGCGCTTTGATGCCGCCGGCCTGGTCCACTACCTGGGCTTCGTGCTCAGCTCGGTGCTGCTGGGGCTGTCGTTCCTGAGCCTGGCCGTGCTGCTGTCGGTGCTGGCGCGCGACCGGGCGCAGGCTTCGGGCCTGGCGATCGCGCTGTGGTTCCTGCTGGTGCTGGTGTTCGACCTGGTGCTGCTGGGTGTGCTGGTGGCCAGCGGCGGCGCCTTTGGTGGCGAGGCGTTCGCGTATCTGCTGCTGCTCAACCCGGCCGACATTTTCCGCGTGCTCAACGTGTTTTCACTCGACGATGTGCGCCGCCTCTATGGCCTGGCCAGCATCGTGCCACCTTCGCTGGGCAACCCCTGGCTGCTGGGGGCGGCGATGCTCGGCTGGATCGTGGCGCCGCTGGCGCTGGCTTCCTGGAGATTCAAACCATGACCCCCTCTGTTCTTCCCTCCCCGCGCCGGCGGCGTCTGCTGTGCGGCTGCGCCGGCTTTGCCGGCCTGAGCGCTCTGGCCCTGAGTGGCTGCAGCCCCTCTGCGGACAGCGGCGGCGGCGGTGCGCCGCTGGCCATCGATCGGCAAACCAGCTGCTCGCTCGACGGCATGCTGCTGGCCGATTTTCCAGGGCCCAAAGGCCAGCTCCACTACGCGCAAGACCGGCAGGTGGACTGGTTCTGCGACACCGTGGAGCTGCTCTCGGCGCTGCTCGTGCCCGAACAGGTGCGCGCCGTCAAAAGCGCCTGGGTGCAAGACATGGCCCGGGCCGACTGGGACCGTCCGCAGGGCCACTGGATCGACGCCCGGCAAGCCTGGTACGTGCTGGGCAGCCAGCGCAAGGGCTCCATGGGACCGACCGCCGCCACCTTTGCCACCGAAGGCGATGCGCTGGCCTTCACGCAAACCCATGGTGGCCAGGTGCAGCGCTTTGCCGATATCAAGCCCGAGATGGTCGACCTCACCGGTGGCGCTTTGCACGACACGCGGATGTGACCATGCAACGGCGCCTGATGCTGATGGCCGCCGGTGTCACCGGCCTGCTCGCCGTCGGTGGCACAGCGCTGCTGGGCCGACGCGGCGCGCGGGCGAGCGCCGCCTCTGAAGACGACATCTGCATCGTGGCGCCCACCTTCGCCCACGACCCCGCCACCGGGCGCGCGCCCGGCGCCCCGCGCGCGGTGCCGCCGCAAGCGCGCTGCCCGGTGTGCGGCATGTTTCCGGCGCGCTACCCCCGTTGGGCCGCGCAGGTGATCTTTGCCAACGGCGACGTGCAATACATCGACTCGCCCTTGAACCTGTTCTTGTACCTGCAACAGGTCCCGCGCTACACCGCCGGTCAGAGCACCGCCAGCATCGTGGCTGCGTACGTGACGGACCTGGACACCGGCGCCTGGATACCCGCCGATCAGGCCTGGTATGTGCACGGCTCCCGGCAGATGGGGCCGATGCGATCAGGCAACCTGCCCGCGTTCGCCACGCTGGACCAAGCGCGCGCCTTCGCGGCCCGGGAAGGCGGCGAGTGGCTCACCGCCGAGGTCCTGCGCAAGGGCCTGCCCGCATCGCTTCAGCAACTCGCTCCGCACACCCACGGTTGAGACCCCCCATTGACACATGACACATGACACATGACACATTGACACGGGTCAAATCCGGGTCGAAAGATTCATATAGTATGAATCATAAATCCACGCCATCCCTCACACAAGGAATCCCCATGAATGCCACGAAGCTCCTCCTGGTCCTGGGCTGCAGCGCCGCCCTGCTGGCCTGTGGCGACAAGCCTGCCGACACCGCAGCAGCGCCCGCGGCTCCAGCCCCGGCACCCGCCGCAGCGACGGCCCCCGCCCCCACGGCGGAGAACACCGTGGGCAAAAAAGTCTATGGTGCGACGTGCGCCATGTGCCACGCCGCTGGCGTGGCCGGTGCGCCCAAGCCCGGTGACAAAGCCGACTGGGGTCCGCGCATTGCACAAGGCAACGACACGCTCTACAAGCACACCATCGAAGGTTTCACCGGGGCCAAAGGCATGATGCCCGCACGTGGCGGTGGCAGCAAGCTCACCGACGACGAGCTGAAAGCGGCCGTGGACCACATGGTCGCGCTGTCCCGTTGAGTCAACCCCAGCCAACATGACGCGGCTGCTCCAACGCCGTCAGTGCCTGATCGGTCTGGGAGGCCTGCTGGTCGTCGGCCTGGGCGGGCGCACAGCGCTTGCCAGCCCCGATGTCCAGCGCGCGTCCCGCGTCCTGCTGGGCACGCGGGTGGACATCGTGGCGCAGGGCGAAAACCCCGCCACCACGGCGAACGCCGTGCAGGCGGCCTTTGCCGAGATGTGGCGCCTGCAACGCATGATGAGCCGCTACCGCGCCGACAGCCTGGTGTCGGCACTGCACCGCAGCGCCGGACGCAACGCGGTGGCTGCGCCGCCCGAACTGATGGCGGTGCTGCAACGCGCCAGCGCACTGTCCTGGCTCAGCGAAGGCGCCTTTGACATCACCGTCGGAGCTTACGACGGCTGGTCTTTCGATCCGCACGACGCCCGCATGCCAACGCCCGAAGAACTGCGCCAGGAACGCCGTCTGGTGGACTTTCGCGACGTTCTGACCGACCCCCGGGCGGGCCATGCCCGCCTGGCCCGCCCGGGCATGCGGATCGACCTGGGCGGGGTGGCCAAACTGCCCATCCTGCAGGCAGGTCTGCGGGTACTGGAACAGCACGACCTGCACAACGCCATGGTCAGCGGCGGCGGGGATGTGCTCACACGCGGACAGCTCCAGGGGCAGGACTGGCGCGTCGGCATCCGCGACCCGCGGGCCCCAGCGCGGCTGATCGGCACGGTGCAACTGCGCGACGCCTGTGTCGCCTCATCCGGCGACTACGAGCGCTGCTTCGAGCGCCACGGTCGGCGCTATCACCACCTCCTGAACCCGTCCACGGGCATGCCCAGCAGCGGTGTACGGGGCGTGATCATGGTGTCGCGGCAACCCGATCTGATCAATGGTCTGGGCGCAGCCATCATGGTGGCAGGCGCCGCCGCAGGCCGGAGCCTGCTGGCACCCCTGCGCGAGGTGGACAGCCTGATCGTCGATGCCGGTGCCCGCGTCCACACCCTGGGCCGCATGGGCGAGCGCCTTCGCCCGGCCTGAGCATCGCAGCGCTGGCAAGTCTCAGCCGACCTTGGCAGACTTGGTGGCCGACTTGCGCTTCACGGCGGGCTTGCGCCTGGGTTCGGCTGTGCCACCAGCGGCTGCCATTTTTTTCGGCAAAACCAGCGAAGCCAGCTGGATCGGGATCAGGTGCGGCAACTGCCCCGCCTGCGCCTTGCCCGCCGCCATGGGCGCCAGCAGATCGCCCAGCGTGACGCCATCAAGCACGTCGAAAAAACCCTGCTTCGCCTTGTACAAAACATCCTTGAGCCGACAGTAGCCATCCAGGCGGCAGGTGTTGGTCTTGCGATCAAAACACTCCACCAGCGTCATATCGGTTTCGGTCTGACGCACGATCTCGCCCAGGGTCAGTTGCCGGGCCGGTTTGAGCAAGCGCAGACCACCGCCACGACCCCGCGTGGTCGCAAGCCACCCGCACGATGCCAGGATCATCACGATCTTGGTGAGATGGCTGCGGGAAATGCCGTGCGCCGCAGCGATCTCGTTCACCGTGGGCGGCTGTTCACGCCCTTCACAGGCGGCGCAATACATCAGCACCCGCAGGCTGTAGTCGGTCCATTGAGTGAGTCGCATGAAGTCCTGGCCCCGGCAGGGGCAACGGGTTTGGGGTTTTGGGGTTTTGGGGTTTTGACTGTAGCGCCAATGTGGCGGCATATCTGTGTCCCGGATCAAGGTCCGGCGCCCCACCGGCAATCGGCATCAGAGGCTGAGGAGGGTTCCGGTACCGTCCTGCACACTGGTCGAGGTGTTCGATGTCAACCACCATCGAAACGGGCGCTGGGTCGTGCCGACCGCACCCTGCGCGCACCGCAGGCTGACGGATCACTGACCACACCCGTTTGCCTCAGGGAAAACCGCGTCACTGCAAACGCCACAACCTCTCTACACTCGGGGCACCTGAAAGGTGTGCCCATGCTGCAACTGCGTTTTCATCTCAAACATGCCATCGGGCTGCTGGCCACCATGGCCGCGCTGGCGGCGGGCGCCCAGACCGCTCCGACCGTGAAGATCGGGCTGATCGGCCCCTTCAGCGGCCCATCGTCCGACTTCGGCAAACCCATGCTCAACGGCGTGCAACTCGCGGTCGAGGAAATCAATGCGGTCGGTGGCTACCTGGGTCGGCCGCTGGAGCTGGTGATCCAGGACGACCAGGGCAACCCCGACGTCGGACTCAAGGGCTCGCAGGCGCTGGCCGCTGCGGGCGTCATCGCCACCATCGGTTTTTGCAACACCGGCGTGGCAGCCAAGTCGCTGGAGGTGTTCCAGAACAGCCAGATACCGCTGATCATCCCCTGCTCGACCGGCACCCCGCTCACCGCCAAGTTCCCGGCGCCGCAAAGCTACATCTTCCGCACCTCGGCGCGGGATTCGATCCAGGCACCGTTTGTGGTGAACGATCTGGTCAAGCGCGGCTGGACCAAGGTGGCCGTCTTCGCCGACACCACGGGTTACGGCGAGGCCGGCTTGAAAGATGTGGAAGCCGCGCTGGCGGCCAAAGGCCTGAAGGCGGTGCACGTCGCGCGCTTTGCGCTCGGCGTGAAAGACCTGCGGGAGCCCCTGAAGGCGGCCCAGGCGGCGGGCGCCAACGTGGTGTTCAGCTACACCGTGGGCCCGGAAAACGCGGTCATCGCCAATGGTCGGCGCGAGCTCAAATGGGATGTGCCCCAGGTGGGTGCCTGGCCGCTGTCGTTCCCGTTTTTCATCGACGGCGCCAAAGCGGCCGCCGACGGCGCACTGATGGCGCAGACCTTCATCGCCGAACCCAGCAACGAACGGCGAGCGGCTTTCCTGAGTGCGTACGCACGCAAGTTCAAACAAAAAATCACCGTGCCCATGGCGGCAGCGCAGGCCTACGACACCACCTACCTGCTGACCTACGCGCTGTTCGGCATCCGAGACGGCAAGTTCAGCGGGCCGGCGGTCAAGACCGCGCTGGAAAACATTCCCCGGGTCTATTACGGCGTGGTCGCCACCTACGAAAAGCCGTTCAGCCTGGACGACAAGGACGCCATCACGCCCAACATGCTGGTGATGGGCAAGGTGCGCAACGGCGCCGTGACGTTCGCCTACCCGGAAGACGCGAAGCGCAACCTGTTTGTGCAGCGGAAGAAGTAGGGCCCCCACACTCCGCCGCTGCGCGGGTCGTTGCCCCCCGAGGGGGCTGTTTTTCCTTGGGGCGGCCCGGCGGGAAAACGTGGCCCCCGCACTCCGCCGCTGCGCTGCGGCGGGTCAGACCAGGATCAGTGCGGTGCCCGCCACGGCGAGCGCGGCCCCCAGCCAGGCACCCGTCGCCGGTCTGCGGCGGTAAACCAGCCAGAGCAGCGGCAAAACCAGCACCGGCGTGACCGACGACAGCACCGCCACCAGGCCCGCCTGTCCGTCCCGCAGGGCGATCAGGATCAGCGTCATGCCCAGCGCCATGGCCACGGCGGCGCTCATGAAGATCAGGAAAGCGTCTTCCCGCCGCAGCGGCGCCCTGGCCCGGGCACCCGACCAGCCCGATGCAAACAACAAGACGTGCGCCAGCAGCGCCAGGCTCATGCGCGTGGCCGAGGCCGCCACCGGATCGACGCCCGAGGCCATCAGCGGCTTGATCATCAGCGTGCCCAGCGACTGGCACAGCGCCGACAGCAGACCGAGCGCGACCCCGATGGCGAGCGGCCCACGCGTCTGCTCCCAGGCATGGGTTTCGTCGGCACGCTTGCCCCAGGCCACCGCCACCATCACACCGCTCACCAGCAAACCGCTGCCCAGCAGCGCCCAGCCCCACAAGGTTTCCCCCAGCCAGACCCAGGCCAGCACACCGGAGAACAGCGCATGGGTCGCGTACAGCACGCCCGAGCGCCGTGGCCCGAGCCGGTTCATGCAGGAAAACAGCGCGGTGTCGCCGATGAAGATGCCCACCACACCAGACAGCCCGAGCAGCGCAATGGCCGCTGCGTCCAGGCTGTGCCAGCCACCGCTGGCCAGCGCCAGGCTCCAGAGGATCAGCGACGCGAACACCATGCGCCAGCGGCTGAAAGCGAAGGCACCCAGGCGCTGGGCGGGCGGCGCAGAAAACAGGCTGGAGACGGCCCAGCAGGCGGCGGCCAGCAGCGCCAGGGCTTCAGGACGCATGACCCGAGAACCGGATCAACGGAACAGGGCCGCCGCCGGGCCGCTCCCAAGGCGGCCCAGCCCCCTCGGGGGGCAGCGACCCGCGCAGCGGCGGAGCGTGGCGGCGAACACCGGGCCAGCCGCCGGGCCGCTCCCAAGGCGGCCCAGCCCCCTCGGGGGGCAGCGACCCGCGCAGCGGCGGAGCCCCGGACTGCGCCCGGCAGGCGCGGGACGCTTGGGGGCTTTCAACTGCCCGCGACCTTCATCTTGTTGACCAGGATCGAGCCCACCGTCTTGGCGCCGTAGTTGTAGGCGTCGGCGCCCACAGCATCCAGCCCCAAGAGCATGTCCTTCAGGTTGCCCGCGATGGTGATCTCGTGGACCGGGTAGGCGATCTCGCCGTTTTCCACCCAGAAACCCGAGGCGCCGCGCGAGTAGTCGCCGGTCACGTAGTTCACGCCCTGACCCATCAGCTCGGTGACGAAGAGACCCCGACCGAGCTTCTTCAACATGGCCCTGAGGTCATCGCCCGGCTGCGTCAGGCGGCTGGTGAGCACCAGGTTGTGGGAGCCTCCCGCATTGCCGGTGGTGCGCATGCCCAGCTTGCGCGCCGAGTAGGTGGACAGGAAGTAGCCCTGCACTTTGCCCGCGCTGAGCACTTTGCGGGACTGGGTGCGCACGCCCTCGTCGTCGAACGGCGCGCTGCCTTTGCCGTTCACCACGTGCGGGTCTTCCGCGATGTCCAGGTGTTTCGCCATCACGCGCTTGCCCAGGCTGTCGGCCAGAAAGGTGGTCTTGCGGTACAGCGCGCCACCGCTGGTGGCCTGCACATAGGCGCCCAGCAGACCGGCGGCCAGGGGCGACTCGAACAGCACCGGGCATTCGGTGGTCGCGATCTTGCGGCTGTTCAGGCGCGCCAGCGTGCGCTCGGCGGCGTAGCGGCCCACGGCCTCGGGCGTGGCCAGTTCCTGCGGGGAACGCTGCGAGCTGTACCAGTGGTCGCGCTGCATGTGGGCGCCCTTGCCGGCGATGGGCGCCACCGACAGGCTGTGGCGCGAACTGGCGTAACCGCCGCTGAAGATGCCGGGTCGGCCGCGCTCGCCACCGCGCATGTGGGCGGTGAAAAAATGCGATTGCTGGGCCGACACGCCCGCGCCTTCGCTGTTGCTGATCTTCTTGCTGGTGGCAAAGGCGGCGGCTTCGCAGGCCAGTGCGATGCGCATGGCCTCTTCGGAGTTGATGGCCCAGGGATGGAACAGGTCGAGCTCGGGGTAGCTGTCGGCAACGTCCTGGGCATCGGGCAGGCCGGCCGCCGGGTCAACGGCTGTGAAGCGGGCGATGTCGTAGGCCGCCTGCACCGTCTGGCGCACGGCAGCGGGCGAGAAGTCCGAGGTCGAGGCGTTGCCGCGGCGCTGACCGATGTACACCGTGACACCCAGCGACTTGTCGCGGTTGCGCTCGACGTTTTCCAGCTCGCCCTTGCGCACGCTCACGCTCAGGCCCGCGCCTTCGGACACTTCGGCGCCCGCGTCGGCGGCACCGAGTTTCTTGGCGTGCCCGAGCGCCAGATCGACCAGTTCCTCGAACTGGCTCCTCGCGTACTGGAAGCCCGCGAGCGGCGTGTCGGCGTGTGCGGCGGATCGGGAAAGGACTGGGGACGGGGTGTGGGGGGCTTTTTTCATGTCGGCGGCTATGATACTTGCCGCCCCCTCTGGCTGCTGCAGCCCCTGCACAAGCCCATTTCAAAAAACCTGATGTCCCGCAAACCCACCAAAGGCTATTTCGTCCGGGGTCAGTTCGTGGCCGTTGGCAGCGAACTCGACCTGGAACTCAAGCGCGAACTCAAGGGTTCGGTCGACATGAGCAAGACCGACCTGAAAAAAGAGAGCGACCGCCTGCAGCTGCTGGGCGAAAACCTGCTCACGCTCAACGCGGGCCTCATGGCCAAACTGGTTGAGGCGCAAGGCCTGCCGGAAAAGCTGGTGGACGCGGTGGCCGATGCCAAACGCATCACCAACTTCGAAGGGCGGCGCCGACAAATGCAGTTCATCGGCAAGCTGATGCGCAAGCTGGACGAGAACACCATCACGGCCATCGAGTCCGCACTGGAAGAGCAGCGCAAGCCCTCGGCCCAGGCCACGCTCGCCCTGCACCAGGCCGAACAGTGGCGCGACCGGCTGATCGCCGATGACGATGCCTTCACCCGCTGGCTTGAGCTGGACCCGGCGGCCGATGTGCAGCACCTGCGCGCGCTGATCCGCCAGGCCCGCAAGGATGCGCAAGCCGTGACCGAACGCCCGGGTGAGGCCGTGCGCCATGGCAAGGCTTACCGCGAGATCTTTCAGACCGTTCGCACCGCCCTCACGCCCGACGATGCCACACCAGACGACACCGAAAATCCGCCAGCAGACTGAGCCATGAACGACGCCACCACCCCCCAGCCGGTTCGCATCGGCATCGTCTCCATCAGCGACCGCGCCAGCAGCGGCGTGTACGAAGACAAAGGCCTGCCGGCATTGAAAGACTGGCTCACACGGGCGCTGAAAAACCCGATCAGCTTCGAGCCGCGCCTGATCCCCGACGAGCAGGCGCGCATCAGTGAGACCCTGATCGAGCTGGTGGACGCAGGCTGCGCGCTGGTGCTCACCACCGGCGGCACCGGCCCCGCGAAACGCGACGTGACGCCGGAGGCCACGCTGGCCGTGGCGCACAAGGAGATGCCCGGCTTTGGCGAACAGATGCGCCAGATCAGCCTGGCCTTCGTGCCGACCGCCATCCTCTCGCGCCAGGTGGCGGTGATCCGCGACCAGAGCCTGATCATCAACCTGCCCGGCCAGCCCAAGGCGATTGCGGAAACGCTGGAGGGTCTGAAGAACGCCGACGGCAGCCCGAAGGTCAACGGCATCTTCACCGCCGTGCCTTACTGCATCGACCTGATCGAAGGGCCCTACCTGGAAACGAACGACGAGGTCATCAAAGCCTGGCGACCGAAACAGAAGTAGCCCCCATTACGGGAATCCCTGCGCCGCTTCGCGTCTTCCCCCCGGTGGGGGGACGCGCCTGGTGGCCCGTCCTGAGCCTGACGAAGGGCGGTTCCACGGGCGCTCTCGACCAACACCTTTCCTCGGAGCCATTCATGAACATCACCAAAGACACCGTCGTCACCCTCACCTTTCGCGCCAGCGACGCGCAGGGCAGGACGCTGGAAGACGGCAAGACGCCGCGCAGCTACCTGCACGGTGGTTACGGCAATACGCTGCCGGGCATCGAGAAGGCGCTGGAAGGCCAGGCCACCGGGTACCAGGTGACGGTGCAGCTCGCTCCGGCCGATGCCTTTGGCGAGCGCGACGAGAGCCTGGTGACCACCATCCCCAAGAGCGGGTTCCCGCCGGGCGTGAAGGTCGGTGGCCAGCTCGAAGGCCACGACGACAACGGCAAGCGCCAGGTGTTCACCGTGATGAAGATCAAGGGCGACCAGGTGCACCTGGACGGCAACCACCCGCTGGCCGGGCAGACGCTGGGCTTTCAGCTCAAGGTGCTGGACGTGAAGGCCGCATCGGCGGAAGAAATCGCCCATGGCCACGCCCACGGTGCCCACGGGCATCACCATTGACCCACACCCGTGACGCGCCGCAGGCGCGGCGCGGTGGTGGGCCTAAAAAGCTTCTTTCTCGGCTTCGAGATAGGCCAGGCTGGTGTATTTCCCGATGTTGCTGTCAAAGCCGTGCATGGTCCGGGCGCGGCTGGCCACGCGCGGGTCTTTCAGCACCAGGGCTTTGGCGCCATCGAGCGGAACGCCCTCCTTGACCGCCTGCACGCAGGGCTCCCAGATGCCCTTCATGAACGCGCCGTAGCTGTCCAGCAGGTCCTTGCTGCCGCGACCGTGGCCGGGCACCCACAACTGCTCGCCAGCGGCCTTTCTGAGCGCGTCGTAGTACTTGAGGGTGCCGGGGAATGAGCCGTCGTCCATGTTGGCGATGCGGTTCTCCATCGCGATGTCGCCCACATAGGTGAGCTTGTCCTGCACCACCTCGAAACTCAGATCGGATGGGGTGTGCGCCTTGCCGTAGTGGTGCAACCTGATCTGCACATCGCCGTAGTCGAACACCTGGCCGTGCTCCACGGTCCGGTTCGGTGCCACCACTTTGGTGCCCAGGGTGGCCTGGTTGGTCCAGCGCTCCATCAGGCTGCGCCAGAGATTGCCTTCGTGGCCGGCGATCTGCTCGCGCGTGTGGGCCAGCGCATGGATCGGCAGGTCCTTGCCGTAGGTGTCGGCGAAGGCGTGGTTGCCCAGCCAATGGTCGCCGTGGTAGTGGCTGTTGAAGACCGCGATCACCGGCTTGGGCGTGACGGTCCTGATCATGCGGATCGCCATCTGGCCGATCTGCAGCGAGGCACCGGAGTCCAGCACGACCACGCCCTTTTGCGTGACCACAAAAATGACACTGGCCATCAGACCCTGATTCTCCTGCGTGGGGAAGCCCTCTTTGGCGTAGACCATCCAGACATGGGGCGAGAGCTGCTCGGGCTTGACGTCGGGCACCGGCGGGCCTTCGATGAAGTCCTGCACCTGTTGCGCGAACAGCCGCACCTCGGGCACCAGCGCCAGACCGGCCGCCCCCAGCCCCAGGCCAGCGACCGTGCGCAGCCATTGGCGCCGACTGGAGATGCGCGCAGGCGCGGTGAAAGCGGGGTGTTGCGGGGTGGTCATGGTGGTTCTCGGTTGAATTCAATAAGTGAACACTTATTGAATGATACGGGCACCGGTGCAGCGCCGACAAGCCGGTCGGGACGCGCGGCGCCTCAGGTCGGCAAGCGGCGTGCGATCTCGGCCACCAGCTGGCGCGCCAGCAGCTGCTTGGAAGCGCGCGGCAGGTCGATGGTGCCCTGCTCATCGACCAGCAGCAAGGCGTTGTCGTCCTGCCCGAAGGTGTCCGGCCCGATGTTGCCCACCAGCAGCGGCACGCCTTTGCGTTCCCGCTTGGCCTGGGCATTGGCCAGCAGGTCCTGGCTCTCGGCGGCAAAGCCGACGCAGAACAGCTGGCGGTTGCGCGCTCGCGGTGTGGCCGCAATGCCGGCCAGGATGTCCGGGTTCTCGACAAAGCTGAGCGTGGGGACGGTGCCCGAACCGTCCTTCTTGAGCTTCTGTTCGGCGGCCACGGCGGGTCGCCAGTCGGCCACCGCTGCGGTCGATACAAACACGGTGGCGGTCTGGGCCAGCACGTTCAGCGTCTTCTGCATGTTCAGCGCCGACTTCACGTTGATGCGCCCCACACCGCGCGGCGTGGGCAGGCTGACCGGGCCGGCCACCAGGGTCACATGGGCGCCCGCCTCGTGGGCCGCGCGCGCGATGGCAAAACCCATCTTGCCGCTGGACAGGTTGGTCAGGCCCCGCACCGGGTCGATGGCTTCGAACGTGGGCCCGGCGCTCACCAGCACCTGCTGCCCGGCCAGCAGCTTGGGCGTGAAGAAACGCACCAGCTCGTAGAGCAGTTCCTCGGGCTCGAGCATGCGTCCGTCACCGGTTTCGCCGCAGGCCTGGTCGCCCACGCCCACATCCAGCACGGTGCTGCCATCGGTTCGCAACTGCGCCACGTTGCGCTGCGTGGCCGGGTGGGCCCACATCTCGCGGTTCATGGCCGGTGCCAGGATCAGCGGCACTTTCTCCAACGGGCGCGCCAGGCACATCAGGCTCAGCAGGTCGTCGGCCCGACCGTGCAGCAGCCTGGCCATGAAGTCGGCACTGGCCGGCGCCACCAGGATCGCATCGGCCTCGCGGCTGAGGTTGATGTGCGCCATGTTGTTGTCCACGCCGCCCGAGGTGCGCGAATCCCACTGCGAGGTGAACACCGGCCGGCCGGACAGCGCCTGCAGCGTCACTGCGGTGATGAACTGCTCGGCCGCCTCGGTCATCACCACCTGCACCGTGGCGCCCTGCTTGACCATGGCCCGGCACAGCTCGGCCGCCTTGTAGCAGGCGATGCCCCCCGAGAGGCCCAGGACGATGTGTTTTCCGGCGAGGTCGTTCATGCGCGCAATGTAGCAGCAGCCGGGCGCGCTGGGCGTTGTGCGTTGAGGGGAGGTTGCGGGACGTTGAACGCCGAACGCCCAACATCCCCCACCTATAATCGGCATTTCCACCTCCTGCGAGCAAGCGGCTCGCCCGAGACATGACCAAATTTGTGTTCGTCACCGGCGGTGTGGTGTCCTCCCTGGGCAAGGGAATCGCCTCCGCTTCCCTGGCCGCGATCCTCGAATCGCGCGGCCTCAAAGTCACCCTGATCAAGCTCGACCCGTACATCAACGTGGACCCGGGCACCATGTCGCCCTTCCAGCACGGCGAGGTGTTCGTCACCGACGACGGCGCCGAAACCGACCTGGACCTCGGGCACTACGAGCGTTTCATCGAAACGCGCATGAAGAAGACCAACAACTTCACCACCGGCAAGATCTACCAGTCGGTGCTGGAGAAGGAACGCCGCGGCGACTACCTCGGCAAGACGGTGCAGGTGATCCCGCACGTCACCAACGAAATCCAGGAGTTCATCAAACGCGGCGCTGGCCTGGTCGCCCCGCAGGGCGTCGATCCCAAAACCTTCACACCCGACGCGGTGGACGTGGCCATCGTCGAGATCGGTGGCACGGTGGGCGACATCGAGTCGCTGCCCTTCCTCGAAGCCGTGCGCCAGATGAGCCTGCGCATGGGTCCGAACAACACCGCCTTCGTGCACCTGACCTACCTGCCCTGGATCGCCGCCGCCGGCGAGCTGAAAACCAAACCCACGCAGCACACGGTGCAGAAGCTGCGCGAGATCGGCATCCAGGCCGATGCCCTGCTGTGCCGCGCCGACCGCCGCATCCCGGAAGAAGAGCGCGCCAAGATTTCGCTCTTCACCAACGTGCCCGAGTGGGGCGTGATCAGCATGTGGGACGTGGACACCATCTACAAGGTGCCGCGCATGCTGCATGAGCAAGGGCTGGACGGCCTGATCTGCGACAAGCTGCGCCTGAACACGCCACCCACCAGCCTCAAGCGCTGGGACGAGCTGGTGCACGAGACCGAGCACCCGCAGGGCGAAGTCAAGATCGCCATGGTCGGCAAGTACGTCGATCTGTCGGACAGCTACAAGTCGGTCAACGAAGCGCTGCGCCATGCGGGCATGCGCAACCACGTCAAGGTGTGCATCGACCACGTCGATTCCGAGACCATGGAAGGCGCCAACGCCGCGAGTAAGCTCGCGCAGTACGACGCCATCCTGGTGCCCGGCGGCTTTGGCTCGCGTGGTGTGGAAGGCAAGATCAACACCGCCCGCTTCGCCCGCGAGCACAAGGTGCCTTATCTGGGCATCTGCCTGGGCATGCAGGTCGCCACCATCGAATACGCACGCCACGTGGCCGGCCTGAAGAACGCCAACAGCACCGAGTTCGATGCCACCACGCCGCACCCGGTGATCGCGCTGATCACGGAATGGAAAGACGCCGACGGCAGCATCCAGACCCGCAACGCCAGTTCCGACCTGGGCGGCACCATGCGCCTGGGCGCACAAAGTTCCGACGTCGCCAAGGGCACGCTGGCGCACAGCATCTACGGCGACGTGGTGACCGAGCGCCACCGCCACCGCTTTGAGGCCAACGTCAACTACCTCGACCAGCTGCGCCAGGCCGGTCTGGTGATCTCGGCGCTGACGCAGCGCGAGCAGCTGACCGAGATCGTCGAACTGCCCAAGGCGGTACACCCCTGGTTCATCGGCGTGCAGTTCCACCCCGAATTCAAGTCCACCCCCTGGGCCGGCCATCCGCTGTTCAACGCCTTCATCCAGGCCGCGGTCGAGCAGCAAGGTCGCCAGAAACTCAAGGCGGTGGCCTGATCGGCCAAGCGACACATGCCCATGAAACTCTGCGGATTCGACGTCGGCCTGGACCAGCGCTTCTTCCTGATCGCGGGCACCTGCTCCATCGAAGGCCTGCAGATGTCGCTGGACGTGGCCGGTCAGCTCAAGGAAACCTGCGCGGCGCTGGGCGTCCCGCTGATCTACAAAGGTTCTTTCGACAAGGCCAACCGATCCTCGGGCACCAGCCAGCGCGGCGTGGGCCTGGCCGCCGGCTTGAACATTCTTGACGAGGTGCGCCGCCAGCTGCAACTGCCCGTGCTGACCGACGTGCACGACGCCTCGCACGTGGCCGAAGTGGCCAGCGTGGTCGATGTGCTGCAGACCCCGGCCTTCCTGTGCCGCCAGACCGATTTCATCCGCGCCGTGGCGCAAAGCGGCAAGCCGGTGAACATCAAGAAGGGCCAGTTCCTCGCGCCCTGGGACATGAAGAACGTGATCGACAAGGCGCGCGCCGCCGCGAGGGAAGTCGGCCTGTCGGAAGACCGTTTCCTGGCCTGCGAACGCGGCGTGAGCTTTGGCTACAACAACCTGGTGGCCGACATGACCAGCCTGGCCGAAATGCGCAACTCCGGCGCACCGGTGGTGTTCGACGTCACCCACTCGGTGCAGAAACCCGGTGGCCTGGGCGCCGTCAGCGGTGGCGCGCGCGACATGGTGCCGGTGCTGGCCCGCGCCGGCGTGGCAGCGGGCGTCTCTGGCCTGTTCATGGAAACCCATCCCAAGCCCGCAGAAGCCTGGTCGGACGGCCCCAACGCCGTGCCGCTCAAACACATGAAGGCGCTGCTCGAAACGCTGGTCGCACTCGATTCCGTCACCAAATCGAAACCGCTGCTGGAGAATCATTTCCAATGAGCGAAGCGCCGGACCGCTCCAAGCAAGCTCGCACCGCAGCCCGCGAGGGCGAAGGTTCAACAGCTTGCGCGTACATCATCGCGGAGGTGACCGTGACCGATCAGGAGCAGATGAAGCGCTACCGCGAGTGGAGCACGCGCGCCATGATGGAATTTGGTGCCGAAGTGCTGGTGCGCGGTGGTCGTGTCGAACCGCTGGAGGGGGACTGGAACCCGCAGCGGGTCGTGGTGCTGAAGTTCCAGGACATCGCCACCGCACAGGCCTACTACCGCTCTGAGACCTACACCCACGCGCGCACGCTACGTGAAGGTGCAGGCTCGATCCGCATGTTCGCCGTGGAGGGCGCCTGAGCGCCCTTTTCTGATTTTCTTTTTGACTTGTTCCAAAGGTAGAAACCATGAGTGCAATCGTTGATATCGTCGGCCGCGAAGTGCTGGACAGCCGCGGCAACCCCACCGTCGAATGCGACGTGCTGCTGGAATCGGGCGTCATGGGCCGCGCCGCCGTGCCTTCCGGCGCCTCCACCGGCAGCCGCGAAGCCATCGAGCTGCGCGACGGCGACAAGAGCCGGTACCTGGGCAAGGGCGTGCTCAAGGCGGTCGAGAACATCAACACCGAGATCAGCGAAGCCGTGCTGGGCCTGGACGCTTCCGAACAGGCTTTTCTGGACAAAACCCTGATCGACCTCGACGGCACCGAGAACAAGGGCCGCCTGGGCGCCAACGCCATGCTGGCGGTGTCCATGGCGGTGGCCCGCGCGGCGGCCGAAGAAGCCGGCCTGCCGCTGTACCGCTACTTTGGCGGCATGAGCGCGGTGCAGATGCCGGTGCCGATGATGAACATCATCAACGGCGGCGCGCACGCCAACAACTCGCTCGACCTGCAAGAGCTGATGATCATCCCCGTGGGCGCACCGAGCTTTCGTGAAGCGCTGCGCTGGGGTGCCGAGGTGTTCCACGCCCTCAAGGCGATCCTGCACGACCAGCACATCAGCACCGCCGTGGGCGACGAAGGCGGCTTTGCCCCGTCGGTCGAGAACCACGAAGCCGCGCTGAAGATGATCCTGCAAGCGATCGACAAGGCCGGCTACACCGCCGGTGAACAGATCGCCCTGGGCCTGGACTGCGCCGCCAGCGAGTTCTACAAGGACGGCCAGTACGTGCTCGAAGGCGAAGGCGGCATTGCCTTGTCCGCCGAGCAGTGGACCGACATGCTGGCCACCTGGGTCGACAAATACCCCATCATCTCCATCGAAGACGGCATGGCCGAAGGCGACTGGGATGGCTGGAAGGTGCTCACCGAGCGCCTGGGCAAAAAAGTGCAGCTGGTGGGAGACGACCTGTTCGTCACCAACACCAAGATCCTGAAACAGGGCATCGACAAAAATATCGCCAACTCGATCCTGATCAAGATCAACCAGATCGGCACCCTGACCGAGACCTTCGCCGCCATCGAAATGGCCAAGCGCGCCGGCTACACCGCCGTCATCAGCCATCGCTCGGGCGAGACCGAAGACAGCACCATCGCCGACATCGCGGTGGGCACCAACGCCAGCCAGATCAAGACCGGCTCGCTGTCGCGCTCGGACCGCATGGCCAAGTACAACCAGTTGCTGCGCATCGAGGAAGACCTGGGCGACGTGGCGGTGTACCCGGGCCGCGCGGCTTTTTACAACCTGAAGTGAACACCGTGACCGCCCCCACGCTCCGCCGCTGCGCGGGTCGCTGCCCCCCACGGGGGCTGGCCTTGCTTGGGGCGGCCCGGCGCTGCGGCCTGTCCGGCTGAATCACCTCCATGGCCCGCCGCTTCGTCCCCGCCCTGCTGATCGCGCTGCTGCTGGTGCTGCATGCGCAGCTGTGGTTGGGCCGCGGCAGTGTGCCGCAGGTCGGCCAGATGAAGCAGGAACTGGCCACGCTGGAACAGGCCAACCGCGAAGCCCGCCAGCGCAACGAACAGATCGCCAGCGAGGTGCGCGATTTGCAGGAAGGCCTGGACATGGTCGAAGAACTCGCCCGCCAGGACCTGGGCATGGTCAAGCCCAACGAAATCTTCGTCCAGATCGCGCAGAACAAGCCCTGACGCTGTCATGGCCCTGACCGTCACCCTGCTCGGCGGGGAATCCTCCGGCAAGACCTCGCTGGCACAGGCGCTGCATCGCTCGCTCGGTGCGCAAGGCGTGGCCAGCCACCTCGTCACCGAACAACTGCGCCACTGGTGCGAACAGCAGGGCCGTGCGCCGCTGGCGCACGAACAGGCCGAACGCGCACAAGCCCAGAGCCAGGCCATCGAGGCCGCCACCCAGGACGCTGCAACCCAGGTGCTGCTGGCCGACACCACGGCCCTGGTGATCGCGGCCTACAGCGAGCTCTATTTCGACGACCGCTCGCTCTGGCCAGCCGCCATCGAGCAGCAGCGCACCCACGACCTGACCCTGCTGATGGGGCTGGACCTGCCCTGGGTGGCCGACGGCCTGTTGCGCGACGGCCCCGCCCTGCGCGCCGCCACCGACGCCGTGCTGCGGCGCGAGCTGCAGGCCGCAGGCATCCCGTTCCAGACGCTCTGCGGCCCGCTGGAACTGCGCCTGCAGCAGGCCCTGCGCGCCATCGGCAGCGCGTTGCGTCGGCCCCTTGCGCCAGAAGACCCGGCGTGGGAACAGGGCCGCCGCCCCTGGAACTGCGAAAAATGCAGCGACCCGGGCTGCGAACACCGCCTCTTCACCCAGTTGCTGCAACAACGATCCACCGAGGCCTGAGCATGATCGCCGCCACACCCGCGCCCGATTTCCGCAGCCCGGCTTTCCTGCGCGCGCACATTGAAGACACGCTGGGCTTCTACCTGCCGCGCGCCATCGATCCATCGGGCGGCCTGTTCCACTTTCTGCGCGACGATGGCAGCGTCTACGACGCCCACACGCGGCACCTGGTCAGCAGCACGCGCCACGTGGTGACGCTGGGCATGGCGGTGCGGCGCGGGCTGGGCGGCGGGGCGGCCCGCGCCGCGCTGCAGCAGGCGTTCGACTTCCTGCCGGTCCACCGCAACCCCGAGACCGGCGGCTACGCCTGGCTGCTCGACTGGCGCGAAGGCCAGGCCCGCGTGCTCGACGCCAGTAACCACGCCTACGGCCTGGCCTTCGTGCTGCTGGCCCACGCCCATGCGCACATGGCGGGTCTGGACGGCGCACACGCCGGCATCGCGCAGACCTTCGAGCTGCTGGAGCAGCGCTTCTGGGAACCCGCCCATGGCCTGTACGCCGACGAGGCCACGCCCGACTGGCAGCTGCTGCCCTACCGTGGCCAGAACGCCAACATGCACCTGTGCGAAGCCCTGCTGGCCGCGTTCGACGCCACCGGCGAGCAACGCTACCTGGAGCGCGCCGCGCTGCTGGCCGAACACATCACCGTGCGCCAGGCCGCCCTGGCCGGTGACCTGGTGTGGGAGCACTACCACGCCGACTGGTCGGTCGACTGGGACTACAACAAGGACGACAAGAGCAACCTCTTCCGGCCCTGGGGCTTCCAGCCCGGCCACCTGACCGAATGGGCCAAGCTGCTGCTGCAGCTGCACGAACGCCGACCCGATGCGGCCCTGGTCGGTCGGGCGCGCCGCTTCTTCGACACCGCCATGCACAAGGCCTGGGACGGCGAACACGGCGGCCTGTACTACGGCTTCGCGCCCGACGGCAGCATCTGCGACAGCGACAAGTACTTCTGGGTCCAGGCCGAATCACTGGCCGCTGCGGCGCGGCTGGCCAGCGTCACGGGCGAGCCGCGCTACTGGGCCGCCTACGACCACCTGTGGGCCTATGCGTGGCGCCATTTCGTCGACCACCAGCACGGCGCCTGGTGGCGCATCCTGAGCGCCGACAACCGCAAATACAGCGACGAGAAGAGCCCGGCGGGCAAGGTGGACTACCACACCATGGGCGCCTGCCACGACTTGTTGGATTCCCCCCTGCGCGGCTGACGCCGCTTCCCCCCGGCGGGGGGACGACGCCTGTGGCCTGGCGAAGCCAGTTCCACGGCGTCTCTGGATACGGGCACGCCGCGCCGGTCAGGCTCAGTGAATGCCGGGGGTTCCCGGCGGCTGACTGGCCGGCTGCAAAAACACCGTCGCGGCATCCACGGGATCAAAGCGGTACTGCGCACCGCAGAAGTCACAACCCACCTCCACCTGACCCTGCTCGGCGATGATGGATTCGATTTCCTCGTGCCCCAGGCTGCGCAGCATGTTGCTCACCCGTTCGCGCGAGCAGGTGCAGGCAAAGCGCGGGCCGTGCTCGCCGGTCTGGGGCTCGAAGCGGCGCAGGTCTTCTTCCCAGAACAGGCGGCGCAGAATGGTCTCGGCGTCCAGCGTCAGCAGCTCTTCGCGCTGGAGGCTGGCGGCCAGGATGGCGATGCGGTTGTAGTCCTCGTTGCGGCCGATCTGGTCTTCGTCGCGTGCCATGGCGCCCGCGCCGGACAGGTTGGACTCGCCCTGCAGCGGCAGGCGCTGGATCAGCAGGCCGGCGGCCACCTGGTGGTTGGCGGCCAGCACCAGCCGCGTGTCCAGCTGTTCGCTCTGCAGCATGTAGTGCTCGATCACTTCGCTGAGCTTTTCCAGCTTCTCGTGCCGGTCGCCGAACAGCGGCACCACGCCCTGGTAGGGCTGCTGGCCGGGCTGGCGGTCTTTCGGGTCGAGCGTGATGGCGCAGCGGCCCTGGTTGTTGACGTTCACCATGTGCGAGAGCGGCGCGTGCGTGGCCACTTCGCCGGTCACCGTGGCGGTGGCGCGCAGGCTCAGGTCGGGCTGCACCTCGGCCACGGCCAGCTTGACCGGCCCGTCGCCCATGATCTGCAGGATCAGTGCACCGTTGAACTTGATGTTGGCCTGCATCAGCGTGGCCGCTGCGGTCATTTCGCCCAGCAGCTCGGTGACCGCCGCCGGGTAACCGTCGGCCTGCTGGCGGCGGCGCAGGATTTCCTGCCAGCTGTCGGTCAGACGCACCAGCATGCCGCGCACCGGCAGGCCTTCAAACAGAAACTTATGGAGTTCGGACAATCTGGGCTTTCAAAAACGCAACGCTGGCAGATCGGGATCAGCCGACTTTTTTCAATTTTCGAAAGCGTTCGGCGTTGGCCTGGTAGTGCTGCGCGCTGCGGCGCAGGCCTTCGATCTGCTCGGGCGTGAGCTGGCGGGTCACCTTGGCCGGGCTGCCGATGATCATGGAACCGTCCGGGAATTCTTTGCCTTCGGTCACCAGCGCGCCCGCGCCCACCAGGCAGTGCTTGCCGATCTTCGCGCCGTTGAGCACGATGGCGCCGATGCCGATCAACGATTCGTCGCCGATGCTGCAGCCGTGCAGCACGACCTGGTGGCCCACGGTCACATTGGTGCCGATCACCAGCGGCACGCCGTCGTCCGCGTGCAGCACCGAACCGTCCTGGATGTTGCTGCCCGCGCCGATGGTGATGGTGTCGGTGTCACCCCGCACGGTGACGCCAAACCACACGCTGGTGCGCTCGCCCAGGGTCACATCGCCCACGACCTGTGCGTTCTCGGCCACCCAGGCCGACGCGGCCACGCGCGGGGCCACACCATCGAGTTCGTAAATCGCCATGCGGGGGTCTCCTGTGGGGCGTGGGATGCAAACCTAGAATTGTAGGGATGAGCGCCCACCCCCGCCCCGACGCCGACCTGCGCGCGACCGCGCTCGATACCCTGTGCCTGGCCGACCCGCAGACCAAGGTGCACGCCACGCACGCGCTGTGGCAGGCCTGGCTGGGCCTGCCGCCAGGCGACGCCGGTGTGCAGGCCGTGGCACCGTGCGCCCGCTTCACCCCGCCCGCCGCTGGGGTGCTGCCGGGCCGACCGCCGCAGCCCGCGCTGGTGCCGCCCATGGATGTGCCGCAGCGCTCGCCCTTCACGCCCGAGGGCCTGGCCGCCTTGTTGCACGCGGTCTGTCACATCGAATTCAACGCCATCAACCTGGCGCTGGACGCGGTCTGGCGCTTCGCCGACATGCCGCTGGACTTCTACACCGACTGGCTGCGCGTGGCCGACGAGGAAGCGACCCATTTCGGCCTGCTGCGCTCGCACCTGCAAAGCCTGGGCCACGACTACGGCGACTTTCCGGCCCACGACGGGCTGTGGGAGATGTGCGTGAAAACGCAACACGACGTCACCGCCCGCATGGCGCTGGTGCCACGCACGCTGGAAGCGCGCGGGCTGGACGCCACGCCGCTGATCCAGGCCCGGCTGCGCAAGGTGGGCACACCCGCCGCGCTGCGTGCGGTCGAAATCCTGGACGTCATCCTGCGCGACGAGATCGGCCATGTGGCGGTGGGCAACCGCTGGTACGGCTGGCTGTGCGAGCAGCAGGGGCTGGAGCCGGTGGCGCATTACCGGCATCTGGCGCGTCTGCATGCGGCCCCGCGGCTGCGCCCGCCGTTCAACGACGCCGCCCGTCGGGCAGCGGGTTTCAGCCAGGCCGAACTGGACGACTTGCTCAGCGTCTGAGCCCGCACGGGTCGCGCGCAGATAATCGGGGATGACTTCCGCCCCCTCTGCCGACTTCGGCACCCTGCCGCTCTCTCCCGCCACCCTGGCCAACCTGCAGCAACTCGGCTACGTCAGCATGACGCCGATCCAGGCGGCCTGCCTGCCGCCCGCGCTGCTGGGCCAGGACCTGATCGCCCAGGCCCAGACCGGCAGCGGCAAGACCGCCGCCTTCGCGCTGGCCCTGCTGGCCAACCTCAATGCCAGAAGGTTTGCCGTGCAGACCCTGGTGCTCTGCCCCACGCGCGAGTTGGCCGACCAGGTGACCACCGAAATCCGCCGCCTGGCGCGCGCGGACGACAACATCAAGGTCGTCACGCTGTGCGGCGGCGTGCCGCTGCGCGGCCAGCTGGCCACGCTGGAGCACGGCGCGCACATCGTGGTGGGCACGCCCGGCCGCCTCATGGACCACCTGGAGCGCGGCAGCCTGCAGCTGGACGCGCTCAACACCCTGGTGCTCGACGAGGCCGACCGCATGCTCGACATGGGCTTCTTCGACGACATCGTCAAAGTGGCGAAACAGTGCCCGAAAGAGCGCCAGACCCTGCTGTTTTCGGCCACCTACCCCGAAGGCATCGCCCAGCTGGCCAAGCAGTTCATGCGCGACCCGCTGACCGTTGCCGTGCAGGCGCAGCACAGCAGCGCGCAGATCGAACAGCGCTGGTACGAGGTGAACGACAAAGAGCGCCTGCACGTGGTCAGCCAGCTGCTGCTGCACTTGCGCCCGGCCAGCACCATCGCCTTCTGCAACACCAAGGCCCAGTGCCGCGATCTGGTGGCTGTGCTGCAGGCCCAGGGCTTCAGCGCGCTGGCCCTGTTCGGCGAACTGGAACAACGCGAGCGCGACCAGGTGCTGGTGCGCTTTGCCAACCGCAGCTGCAGTGTGCTGGTGGCCACCGACGTGGCCGCGCGCGGGCTGGACATCGCCAGCCTGGCCGCCGTCATCAACGTCGACGTGACGCCCGACCCCGAGGTGCACATCCACCGCATCGGTCGCACCGGCCGGGCGGGCGAAAGCGGCCTGGCGCTGAACCTGGCGAGCCTCGACGAGATGGGCCATGTGGGCAAGATCGAACAGTTGCAAGGGCGCGAGTCCGACTGGCACCCGGTGAGCGAACTCACGCCTGCCAGCACCAAGCCGCTGCAGCCGCCCATGGTCACGCTGCACATCCAGGGCGGCCGGAAGGAAAAAATCCGCCCCGGCGACGTGCTGGGCGCGCTCACCGCCGACCTGGGCTACCAGCGCGAGCAGGTGGGCAAGATCAACGTCAACGACTGGTCCACCTACGTGGCGGTGGACCGCGCCATCGCGCAGCAGGTGGCCAGCCGCCTGGCCACCACCAAGATCAAGGGCAAGAGCGTGAAGGTGCGGGTGCTGGAAGACTGACACACGGCACCCTGCCCACCCCCTTCGCCACACCGCACACCCCACCAGCCATGCACACCAGCACCACCGACCCCACCTCCGAAGCCACGCCCCTGTGCGAACCCTGCCAGGGCATCCAGCGCCACTGGCGCGGTGCACCCGGCCACCCCGAGCTGCAGCAGGGCAAGCACCGCAAGGAACAACAGGGCAAGGTGACGGTGACCACCACCGGCTACTTCTGCGACCGCTGCGGCGCCCACTGGCACTACACCAACAACAAGGCCGACCAGCGCAGCGGCTGGTCGCTGGCGCCGAAGTGAGCGACTCGCGCGCCACGCGGCGACCGGCATGAAGGCGCCGCCCCGGCTGCAGGCGCTGATCGAAGAAGGCCTGATCGATTCGGTGCTGCGCCAGCTCATGAGCGGCAAAGAGGCCATGGTGTATGTGGTGCGCTGCGGCGATGAAACCCGCTGCGCCAAGATCTACAAAGAAGCCAACAACCGCAGCTTTCGGCAAGCGGTGGACTACACCGAAAACCGCAAGGTCAAGAACTCGCGCCAGGCGCGCGCCATGGCCAAGGGCACGAAGTTTGGCCGCGAGTCGCAAGAGGCGGCCTGGCAAAGCGCCGAGGTGGACGCGCTCCACCGCCTGGCCGCCGCCGGGGTGCGCGTGCCGCAGCCCTACAACTTCTGCGACGGCGTGCTGCTGATGGAGCTGGTGACCGACGCCCACGGCGACGCCGCCCCGCGCCTGAACGATGTGCGCTTCACCCCCGAGCAGGCGCGCCAGCACCACGCCACCCTGGTGGCCGAAGTGGTGCGCATGCTGTGCGCGGGCGTGGTGCACGGCGACCTGTCGGAATTCAACATCCTGCTGGCGCACCCGGGTGACGCGGATGGCATGGACTTCCCCGTGATCATCGACCTGCCGCAGGCGGTGGACGCCGCCGGCAACAACCACGCGCCGCGCATGCTGCTGCGCGACGTGGCCAACCTGCGCGACTTCTTTGGCCAGTTCGCGCCCGAGCTGCGCGCCACCCAGTACGGCCCGGAAATCTGGAGCCTGTACCAGCGCGGCCTGCTGCGCAACGACACCGTGCTGACGGGCCGCTACACGCCCAGCCGAGCCGATGTGGACCTGGTCAGCGTGATGCGCGAGATCGACGCGGCGCGCGACGAAGACGCGGCGCGGCGGCTGCGCATGGCGCAGTGAGCAGGACGCCTGACTCAGCCGCGAACAGTGCCAAAGCGGCGCATCAGCACACCGCGTGGTTGGTGGTCATGCAGAGCACATTGCCCTCCTGCGTGGCCACGCCGTCCAGTGCGTTCAGAAAACCCGAGAACGACAGCTTCACCTGCGCATGCGCTGCGTCGCGCTGGCGGAAGAAGGCGTCCACGTCTTCAATCAGCAGCAGCGAACGCTGCGGCACCGCGGCCAGCAGGAGGTGGATCTTTTCGTCGGTGACGATGGGGGAAGCCAGGCTCAGCGTGCACACGTTCAGGAGCAGCTCCGACGCCAGCGCGGTGACCAGCGAGGTCTTGCCCGTGCCGGGCGGGTCGAAGAGCAGGTAGCCGCGCCACCAGGGAATGCCCAGATCGGCGTAGCGCTCGTGCGCGCCGTAGAAACGCCGCAAGTCGGCCAGCAGGGCTTCGGCCTGGCCTGCCTTGAGCCCCACCGACGACAGCGGACGGCGCGAACCGAGGCGCGCGCGCATCCAGTCGCCGCCGTGAAAAGGGTTGGGGATGTAGACCGAGAGCGTGTCGCTCTCGCGGCTCGCGCCGGATCCAGACCAGCCGGCCGTCGATCCAGCGGATGTGCAGGCCTTCGCCGGGCAACAGGTAGGCGCGCGGTGCCTGCCCGGCGCGCAAATCTTCTTCGAGACTCTGGCCGTGCCCTGGCGCAGCGAGGGGTGGGCGTCCATGTACTCCACCAGCGCAGAGAACAGAAACTCGTCGCGCGAATCGATGCTCAGGGTGGAGATGACGAAGCGCTTGAGCCAGGACACCAGCAGGCCGGGCACGTCCTTGAGCCAGTAGGCCAGGGCACCGGCGGCGGCCAGCAACGCGGCCTGGGCGGCGGGGGTTTGCAGCAGGGGTTCCATGCGGGCTTTAGTCCCGGTGCAAGTCCGGCGACGGCTGCCGGGAGCAGCCCTCACCCCTGCCCTCTCCCAGAGGGAGAGGGAGCAACACAGTTCAGCCGCGCGGGTGGTGCTGCGCCACGATGGCCTTGAGCCGTTCGCGCGCCACGTGGGTGTAGATGGTGGTGGTGGAAATGTCGGCGTGGCCCAGCAGCATCTGCACCGCGCGCAGGTCGGCGCCGTGGTTGAGCAGGTGGGTGGCGAAGGCGTGGCGCAGGGTGTGCGGCGACAGCGGCGCGGTGACGCCGGCGGCCAGCGCGTATTTCTTCACCAGTTGCCAGAACATGGCGCGCGTCATGGCTTCGCCGGCGCGCGAACCACGGGACGTGACGAACAGGTCCTCGCTCTGCCGCCCGGCCAGTATCTGCGGGCGGCCTTCGTGCAGGTAGCGCTGCAGCCAGTCGCCCGCCACCTGGCCGAACGGCACCAGCCGCTCTTTGTTGCCCTTGCCGGTGATGTGCAGCACCTGTTCGTTCAGGCCCACATGGAAGGTGCGCAGCGTCACCAGTTCGCTCACGCGCAGGCCGCTGGCGTACATCAGTTCCAGCATGGCGCGGTCGCGCTGGCCCAGCGGGGTGCCGGTGTCGGGCGCGTTGAGCAGGGCTTCCACCTGCGCTTCGCTCAGGGTCTTGGGCACGCGCAGCGGCTGGCGCGCGGCCAGCAGGCGCAGAGTGGGGTCGGCGGAGATGAGGCGTTCGCGCAGCGCCCAGCGGTAGTAGCGCTTGAACACCGTGAGCCGCCGGTTGGCGGTGGTGGCGCGGGTCTGGGCGTGGCGAGCGGCGAAGTAGCCGCTGATGTGAGCCTCGCCCGCCGCCGGCAGCGTGCTGGCTTGTGCGCCCTGCGCGGCGAGCCACTGGCCAAACAGCACGAGGTCGCGCCGGTAGGCGTCGAGTGTGTTGCGCGCCAGGCCTTCTTCGAGCCAGAGCGCGTCGATGAAGGCCCCGGCGCTGGCCTCGCTGGCTGCGGCCAGGGCGGCGTCCATCACTCCAGGGTCAGCTTCTGCCTGGCCACCACGTCCTTGTAGACCTCGAACTCGGCCTTGATCTGGGCGGCGAACTGCTCGGGCGTGTTGGCCACGATCAGCGAACCGGTGTCTTCAATGCGTTTTCTCACCGCCGGGTCGTTCAAGGCCGTCTTGGTGGCGTTGAAGAGCTTGTCCACCACGTCCCTGGGCAAGCCCTTGGGGCCGATCAGGCCGTAGTAAGCCATGCGGTTGACCGGCTCCAGACCGACTTCCTTGAAGGTGGGCACATTGGGCAGCGCGGCCAGCCGTTCCGGCGCGGCCACCACGATGGGCACCAGACGCCCGGCCCGGATGTGCGGCAGCGCCGAGGGCAGGTTGTCGAAGATGATGGGCACCTGGCCGCCCACGGTGTCGTTCAGGGCCGGACCGGCGCCGCGGTAGGGAATGTGGGTGATGAAGGTGCCGGTCAGGTTTTTGAACAGCTCGGTCTGCAGGTGGCCGATGCCGCCGGTGCCCGAGCTGGCGTAGCTGTATTTGCCCGGGTTCTTTTTGAGTTCGGCCACGAAAGCCTTGAAGTCCTTGGCCGGGAAGCTGGGGTGCACCGCGATCACGTTGGGCGTGGCCGCGATGTTGGTGATGGGCGTGAAGTCGGTGAGGGTGTTGTACGGAATCTTGGGGTTGATGGCCGGGTTGGCGGCCGTGGTGGACACCGTGGCCATGCCGATGATGTAGCCGTCGGCCGGGCTGCGCGCCAGCTCGGTGGCACCCACCACGCCGCCGCCACCGGCCTTGTTTTCGACGATCACGCTCTGGCCCAGCGCCCTGCCCAGCGGTTCGGACATGACGCGGGCAATGATGTCGGTGGTGCCGCCGGGCGCGAACGGCACCTGCAGCCGGATCACCTTGCTCGGGTAGGCCTGGGCCCAGGCGCCGCCCGAGGCCAGCACCGAAACACCAACGAGACCACCGGCAACCAATTGACGACGTGAAACCATGACGCGAACTCCTGATGGGTTGAGAGACTTCAAAACGATAGCATTCAAAACGATAGCAAAGGGTATGCAGCCCTTGCCCAGACTGTAGGCGAGACGGAACCCCTGGCACCATGGGGACAACACATAAGGGGAAACCCCCGGTGGGAGGGCCTGCCCGCCGCTATCCTCCGGGTGTGAACTATGCGCAGCTGCTCTTTCCCGACTTCTCGCTCATCCTGATCGGCTACCTGCTGTGCCGCTTCACCGCGCTGGACCGCAAGGTCTGGGAGCCGATCGAGGGCCTGGTGTATTACTTCCTGTTCCCGGTGCTGCTGTTTCACTCGATCGTGAAAAGCCCGCTGGACCTGGGCGCCGCCTCCAGCCTCATGGCCGCGGGCTTCACGCTCGGCCTGGGCGGCATCGCGCTGGCGTATTCGCTGCCGCACTGGCCCTGGCTGGGCAAGCGGCTGGACGTGCGGCTGCACGCGGCGAGCGCGCAGGTGGGCTTCCGGTTCAACTCCTTCATTGCGCTGGCGCTGGCGAGCAAGGTGGCCGGGCCGCAGGGCCTGCAGCTGATCGCGGTGCTGATCGGCGTGTGCGTGCCGCTGTTCAACGTGGGCGCGGTCTGGCCGATGGCGCGCCACGCGGGCAAGGGCTTTGTGCGCGAGCTGGTGCGCAACCCGCTGATCATCGGCACCGCCAGCGGCCTGCTGGCCAACCTGCTGGGGTTTTCGGTGCCCGGCTGGCTGGAGCCCACGGTGAGCCGGATCGGCCAGTCGTCGCTGCCGCTGGGCCTGATGGCCGCTGGCGCCGGCATGCAGCTGGGCAGCCTGCACCTGGCCAAGAGCCTGGGCGTCTCGGTGCTGGCGGTGAAACACCTGGGCATGCCGCTGATGGCCTTCGGGCTGGCGCGGCTGTTCGGGCTGGACGCCACACAGACCACCGTGCTGCTGATGTTCTCGGCCGTGCCCACCGCGTCCAGCTGTTACGTGCTGGCCGCGCGCATGGGCTACAACGGGTCGTATGTGGCCGGGCTGGTGACGCTGTCCACGCTGCTGGGCATGCTGAGTCTGCCGTTTGCGCTGGGGCTGCAGGGCGGCTGAACGAGAACACCCCCTGCGCTGCTGCGCGGCTTGAACGGGACGTTCACGCGCTTCGGACCGCGCTTCGGGTGGCCATATTGAACCCGTTTGGCCCCTACTTCGGTTGCGGTGTCATCAGTTCAATGCGCCGCTGAATCCGCGCCACCTCGTCGGCCGCCCCACCGGCCTGCGCCCGCGCCTGCTGTACCTTGAGCCAGGCCAGCAGCGGGCGGCGCCAGCCCTGGGCCGAAGCCGTGTCCACCGCCTGCGCGATGACACCGGGCGTGACCTGGCCGCGCTGGAACAGCACCCCGGCGGCCACCAGGCGCGAGAGCGGGTCGGCGATGGCGGCCAGTGCCGCGTCGGGCGTGGCCGAACCGGTGGCCAGCGGGCGGTGCGGCGGCGCCAGCAGCGCCGCATCGGCGGCGCTCGAGCGGCCCGCGAGGTAGCGCGCATAGGCCTGCTCGGCGGGCGCGGCGTCGGCCGCCAGCGCATCGAAGCCGGTGCACGGCTGCATGTCCAGCGCGGCCACCCGGGCAGCGCAGCGCAGCAGCTCCACACGGGCCAGCAGCGCGGGCTGGCCGGTGCTGGCCACTTCGTGGCGTGCGCGCGCGAACTCGGCGGCTTCCACCCGGCTGTTGCCCGTGAGCCAGGCTTGCGTCGCGCGCTCGGCGCTGGCCTTGGCGTTCATCTGCCAGTCGGGCGCGGGCGGGTTGTTGCCGCAGGCGGACAACAGCATCACCAGAACAGAAGCAACGGTGGACTGCTTCCAGGAACACTGCGGAACCGGCTTTGCCGGGCCGCTGGTGTGGCCCCCTTCAGGGGGCTGAGGGCAGCGGCTCCCATCCTGCCTGCGCAGGATGGGACTGCCCGAAGAGACAGCGCCTGCGGCACTGTCGCGGCCTGCAAGGCGCGCCTTAGTGGTCGACGCGGGGGTGGCTCTTGTCATGGCAGGCGAATTTCCGTTTCGCGCTGGAACGGCCACTTGCGGTTGATCTCGTTGATCAGGCCATCGACCTTGCGCAGGCTGGACTCGACCTCGCCGCGCAGCAGGTGCAGATCGGTGGTGGCCTCTTTGGTGTTGGCCGCGATGCCCTGGGCCTCAAGCAGCAGCGCGTCCACCCTCTGCAGGCTGGCGCGCGCTTCGCCGAGCAGGCCGCCCAGCTGCTGCACGGTGGCTCGGGCGTCGTTCACCAGCCCGCCCTGCGCGCTGCCGTCCGGCCCACCGCCCTGGCCAAAGACCTGCCGGTCGGCGTTGCCGACCAGGCTGTTGAGCCGCACGGCGAGCTGATCGGCCCGGGCCAGCAAGGTGTTGGCGCGGTCGATGGTGAGGGTGAGTTTTTTCGCGTCCGCCTCGTTGCCAAACAGCGCGCCGAGCGCGCCCTGCGGGCCGTTCATGCGCTCGGTCAGGGTTTGCACGTTGACCAGGCTGCTGGCCAGGGCGGCGTCGCTCTGGGTGAGGTCGGCGAGGTTGTTGGTGAGCTCGCGCACCGAGGCCATGAGCCTGGGGATTTCGGCCGCTGTGTCACCGCGCAGCACCTGGCGCTCGGCACCGTCTGGCAGCGGCGGGTCGCTCAGGATGCCGCTGAAGGCGCGGATGCGGGTGCCCCCCACCAGGCCGCGCTCCATGGTGAAGATGCTGGATTCACGCAGCCAGCGCGCGTCCTTCCTTGGCACGTCGATCAGGATGCGGGCTCTGCCATCTTCCGCCAGCTCGATGCGCGCCACGCGACCGATGGCAAAACCGGCGAAGGTCATGTCCATGCCGACGATCACGCCCTCGGAATCGTCGGACACCAGCACCAGGCGCTGGGTGCGCTCGAACACGCCGCGCGCGTACAGCACGTACAGCGCCGAGCCGACCACCAGCACCAGCATGAGCAGCAGCAGCAGCGCGGCCTTCAGCTCCAGGTTTTTCACCGGGGGCAGCTCGTCGGGCAGCGGGGTCGGGTCGGGGCCAGGGGTGGGGTTCATGAGCGGCTCAATAATAGTTGCCCAGCAGCGACACCACCTCGATCAGCAGCAGCACCGAGAACAGGCGGGCGAACTCGCCGATGTCGCTGCGCCGGGTGTAGAGGCCGTTGCCGTCGCGCTGGGCGGCGCCGGCCAGCGGCACCACCGCCACGGCCAGGCTGAAGAACAGGGTCTTGAGGCTGAAAATGAGCGTGACCGCCGGGGTGAACACGCCGCCCACGCTGCGCGTGTAGGCGGGCAGGCCCCAGGGCGAGAAGCCGTACACCGTGAGGTAGGCCAGCAGCAGCGCCACCACGCAGCTCACCGCCGCCAGCAACAGCACCGAAAACACGCTGGCCAGCGCGCGCGGCAGCAGCTCGGTGCGCAGCAGCAGCGGGTCGGCGTGTTTGATGCCCTTTCGCTGCTGCGCGGCCAGCAGTCGGCGGATGCGCTGCGCGCCCGGCATGGCGTAGCGCACCGCCACGAACAGGGCGGCGTAGAGCGGAATGAGCTCCAGCACCAGGGTGCGCACCAGCACCTCCAGCGCGTATTGCGACAGGCCATAGCTGTAGGCCGTGGCCACCACGATGCGGATCAGCACCAGGCTGATGAGCGCCGAGAGCACGATGAACCAGGTCAGCAGCGGCGCGGTGGCCGCGTGGATGCAGCGCAGCACCTCGTGGCGCTGGCGGCCTTTCTGGTAGCTCGACGGCATGAACGCCAGCACCACGATCTGCGCGGCCAGCAGCAGCACCTGCCACCACGCCGCCCAGCTGGCGCGCACGCGCCTGCCCCAGCGGCCGAGCGCATGGGAAAGGGCGGAAACGGGGTCCATGGCCGAATGATAGGCCGCGCCGCGCAGAGGTGACCCGTGGGGTGACAGCGAGCGGACGCAGGGTGCTGAAAAACGCCCACGGCCAGGCGTGCGGGTTGTCAGCGTGCGGATTTTCAGTTTGCCGGGCTTGACCCCGTTCAGATGCGTCCGCGCCCGCCGGTCTGGATGTATTGCTGCAACGCCATTTCGTGCTCGCCCAGCGTGGCCACGACCGCGTGCACCCGCTTGACCACGGCACGCATGAAGTTGTAGACCAGTTGCGGGTGTTGGGTGATCAGGGGCTGGATGTCGCCAGCCTTGAAGCACAGCACCGCCGCCGCACCGAGTGCGCGCACCGACAGGTGGTGCGGGGTCTGGTCGATGAAGCTGAGTTCGCCCACCAGATCGCCTTTGTCCAGCACGTGCACCGTGACTTCGCGCCGCGTCTCGGTTTTTTCGCGCACCAAGGCCAGCCGACCTTCGGTGACGATGTAAAAGCTGTTGGTCAGGTCGCCCTGGTGGAACAGAAAATCCTGGTCTTGCAGCCGCCGTTCGCTCCCGGCGTGGGCGGCCAGGATGGCGGCTCCGTCGCGACCGATGTACTCACCCAGCGGGGCCTGGTAAATCAGGGCGGCGATGCGTTCGATTTCGCGTTCTTGCATGATGAGAATTCCTTGAGGTGAAGGTCAGACGGGTTCTGTGCTGTGGGCAGCGTGAAGATGCTGCTGGGCGGCCTGCAGATTGCGCTGCGCGCGCGCGCTCAGGCCCAGTTGCAGCTCCCACTCATGGCCGCGAATGGCCAGCACATAGACCTCGGGCAGGCGCCCGAAGCAGCTGCGGCAGGTCGCGGCGATGGAGGCGATCGATATCGCGTGCGAGGTGAAGCTGTGGTCAAGCCGGGGTTCGACCCGCCGCAACTCGAACGAATCAAGCGCGGTTTCAATGCTGGCGTCCACAAACAGCACCCGCTGCTTGTGGCTGATCAGTTCGGCGTCTTCGAGCTGCAGCTGGTAGTGCCGCATCCGTTCAGCCTGTGGGCACAGCCCCTGCTGCTCGATCCAGTCGATGAAGGCCCAGCCCAGGCCATCGTCCTGGCGACCGACGTTGCCGATGCCGTAGATCAGTGCCGAGGGCTGGTCGAAATCGGCCAGTCGCAGATGTTCAGCGGGTGCGTTCATCGACCAGGTTCCCGCTCGAATCCAGCACAGTGACCTGCAACGGCATCTTGCCCAGCGCATGGGTGGCGCAGCTCAGGCAGGGGTCGTAGGCGCGAATCCCGACTTCGAGCGCGTTCATCATGCCTTCGGTGATTTCGGCGCGGCCACCCAGGTAATCCTCAGCCACGCTGCGCACGGTGCGGTTGATGACCTGGTTGTTCTGCGTGGTCGCCACAACCAGATTGGCCGAGGTGATTTCGCCGCTTTGATTGGCTCGGTAGTGGTGCAGCAAGGTGCCGCGCGGGGCTTCGACCACACCCACCCCTTCGCCACTCCAGGCCCCCGGGGCCGGCGTCAGCAGCAGCTGTTCTTTCTGCAAATCCGGGTCGTGCAGCAGGTCTCGAATGGCTTCTGCTGCATACAAAATCTCGATCGCCCGCGCCCAGTTGTAGTGCAGCGTCATGTTGTTGGCCTTGCCTTTGGTGTAGGCATGGAAGCGCGCCACAGCCTCTTGCGCCAGCGGCGTCGCGAGCGAGCGCGTCACGTTCATGCGCCCCAGTGGCCCCACCCGCACCGAGCCGCCCTCGCGCCCAAGCCCCTTGAGGAAGGGGAACTTCATGTAGCTCCAGGGCTCGACGGCCTCGGAAAAGTGGTTCAGGTAGTCGTGGTAGTCAAA